>JAPPLJ010000021.1 GCA_028819475.1 Rhodospirillaceae bacterium | reverse complement strand
ACACCGGCGGCGACGGCTGGGCCGACGTGTGGAAGCGCGGCTGCTTCGCCTGGGAATACAAGGGCAGGCACGCCAACCTCGACGCGGCGTTCAACCAGCTCCGGCAATACGCGCTGGCGCTGGAGAACCCGCCCCTGCTGATCGTCTCGGACATGGCGCGGTTCCGCATCCGCACTGCCTGGACCAACAGCGTGAGCGAGACCCGCGAGTTCGCGCTGGACGACCTGGCGGACGCGGCGATCCGCGACATGCTGAAATGGGCGATGTCGGACCCGGAGCGGCTGCGGCCCGGCGAGAGCCGGCAGGCGCTGACCGAGCGCGCGGCGGCGACTTTCGCGGAACTGGCGCATTCGCTGCGCGACCGCGGCCACGATCCGCAGGCGGTCGCCCATTTCGTCAACCGGCTGGTGTTCTGCATGTTCGCCGAGGATATCGGCCTGCTGCCCGATAACATGTTCACCCGGATGCTCGAACACGCGCGCCGGCGGCCGGAGGGCTTTACGGACCTTGCCCGCGACCTGTTCGGCGCGATGGCGGCCGGCGGGCGGATCGGCTTCGAGGCGGTGGCCTGGTTCAACGGCGGCCTGTTCGACGACGACAGCGCCCTGCCGCTGGACCGGGCCGGGATCGAGACCGCGCTCAAGGCCGCGGCGCTCGACTGGTCGGAGATCGACCCGTCGATCCTCGGCACCCTGTTCGAGCGCGGCCTCGACCCGGACAAGCGCTCGCAACTCGGCGCGCACTACACCGACCGCGACAAGATCATGCGGATCGTGGAGCCGGTCGTCGTGCGTCCGCTGCTCGCCGAATGGGAAGCGGCGAAGGCGGAAATCGCCCGCACGCTCGAACGTGCCGGCGCGGCCAAATCGAAGGCGGCGCGAACCGGCGCGCGTGGGCGGGCCGAACGCCGGCTGCGCGCCTTTCTCGAACGGCTGCGCGGCTTCACGGTGCTCGATCCGGCCTGCGGCTCCGGCAATTTCCTCTATCTCGCGTTGCACGCGCTCAAGGACATCGAGCACCGGGTCCAGCTCGAAGCCGAGGCGATGGGCCTGCCGCGCGCATTTCCCGCAATCGGCCCGGAGAATGTAAAGGGCATCGAAATCAACGCCTACGCCGCCGAACTGGCGCGCGTCTCGGTGTGGGTCGGCGAAATCCAGTGGATGCGGCGCAACGGCTTCGAGGCGGCGCGCGACCCGATCCTGAAACCGCTGGAAAATATCGAATGCCGCGACTCCATTCTCGCGCCGGACGGGAGAGAACCGGACTGGCCGGAAGCGGACGTCGTAATCGGCAACCCGCCGTTTCTGGGCGACCGGGTGATGCGGGACGGGCTCGGCCACGAATACACCGAGCGCCTGCGCCGCGCCTATCGGGGTTCCGTCGCGGCGTCGGCCGATCTCGTCTGCTACTGGTTTCGCAAGGCAGGCAAGCTGATCGCCGGAGGGAAGATTGCCCGCGCCGGTCTGGTCGCGACCAACTCGATTCGCGGCGGCAACAATCGGGCGGTGCTCGACCGGATCGCCGAGCGTGGCGCGATCTTCGACGCTTGGTCCGACGAACCCTGGGTTATCGACGGCGCGGCGGTGCGGGTGTCGCTGGTGTGTTTCGCCGGCGAGGGTGCGGACCTGACCATTCGCTTGAACGGCAGGGAAACGGCGCGCATCCACGCCGATCTCAGCGATGTCGGCCCCGATCTCACGCGGGCGGGTCGGTTGGAAACGAACCGCGCCACGGCGTTCCTGGGCGTCTACAAGAACGGCCCATTCGATGTTTCCGGCGATCTGGCGCGGGAATGGCTTCGGCTTCCGGCCAACCCAAACGGGCGTCCGAACACCGATGTTCTCAAGCCTCGGTTTAACGGCATGGACCTGACACGGCGTCCGGCGGGCAACTGGATAATCGACTTCGGCGAGGACATGGGGGAGGCCGAAGCGGCGCTTTACGAAGCTCCGTTGGCCCACGTCGTCGAACATGTGAAGCCAGTGCGCCTTAAGAGGCGTCGGGAGAGACACCGGAAATATTGGTGGCGACATGGCGAAACTCGTCCGGGCATGTGGCGCGCGCTCGACGGTCTGCCCCGCTTCATTGCGACGCCGACCGTTTCCAAGCACCGGTTGTTCGTGTGGCTCTATTCGGGTGTTTGCCCCGACCATCAACTGATCGTCATTGCCCGCGACGACGACACGACGTTCGGCATCCTGCACAGCCGGTTTCACGAGGCATGGTCGCTACGCCTTGGCACCAGCTTGGAAGACCGCCCGCGCTACACCCCATCGACAACCTTCGAGACCTTCCCCTTCCCTGAGGGCCTCTCGCCCGACATCCCCGCCGCCGACTACGCCGAAGACTCACGCGCCGTCGCCATCGCCGAAGCCGCCCGCCGGCTGGTCGAATTGCGCGACCGCTGGCTCAACCCGCCCGAATGGGTGCAGTGGCTGGACGAACCGGCGCCGGGCTATCCGAAGCGCCCCGTCCCGCGCGATGAGGATGCCGCGAAGGCCCTCAAGACCCGCACCCTCACCGCTCTCTACAACACCCGCCCGCAATGGCTGACGGATGCGCACGCGGCACTGGACGCGGCCGTAGCGGCAGCTTACGGATGGGATGTGGGGATTGCGGAAGACGAAGCGTTGGGGGAATTGCTGGCGATGAATTTGACAGCGCAATAGGCAAATTATGCATCAAACATGTTCAAAAATCGCGAGCACGGAGAAACTCCGATGATAGTTTCGAAGCCTGTCGAGGAGACAGGTTTTTTCTGGCTGCCGGAAGACCCCGAAAAACGCTTTCCAGGGTTTCTGCGCATTTCGGAGTCTGGAGCGGTAACTCTTGAAATGACTTCCTTAGGTCACGGTTTTGTCGGCGCGCGTTCGCTTGGCGATCCTTGGATGGGTGGTGATCTAATCGAATTCAAGCGCATTATCGGAGTAACAAGAATTGGTATAGTGACTTTAGAAGGTTGCTCAGAGAGGAATACAAATGCCGAATTTGTCAGTGGATTATCAACCTCTATTTTCAGCGCTAAGTGGGCATTCATTGGAGTAGGATATGGAAAAGAAAATGATATTGTTTTTTCCGAATTTCAATTCTCTCTAAAAGGCATGAACAAGTGGCTGGGAAAATCTGGCATTATGGTGACGCATAACGAGGATAAGAGTGTTTCCATAAACTATTCCCTTCCGGAGCCTGTAGTGATAAAGATTTCCGATGAGTTTCAAATGAAATTCAATTTTTCTTCCAATGTACCGACAGGTTTTAATATCGATGAAGCGAAAATCACCCAAAAGACATTTGTTGTCTTCAGTTCCAAAAGCGAAAAGCCTCTGGATGACTTTCTGTCTCTCGCTCACAAGATAAGAAATTTCTTTTCTTTTGTGACTACGAGAACAGCATTCATCGATTCTGCTTCCGGATATTCAGACGAAATAAAGCGACATGGGGGAAGAAAAGATTATAGAGTTCCAGTGAAAATCTACTTCAGAGAATTTCCTTATTCAGATGAATACCGCAACGCGAGATCGGACGAAATGCTTTTTGTTTTTCTTGAAATTAGGGAACGTGTTGAGGATGTGTTTAGAAAGTGGCTTCGAATTTATGATTCACATGAATCAATTCTGAATCGTTACTTTCTTTCGAATCTCGACTATACGATGGACTTGGAAAGAAGGTTTCTCCTTCTTGTAGAAGGAATGGCTGCGATACATAAAGAATCATATAATCCAGAAGAGGTGTATCTTGTAAACAGACTGAAAGAAATGATAGAGCCATTTCAAAGACATTTTGGCAGTGACGACGAAGTAGATTGTTTTGCCAAAAAAATTGTTAGTGCCAGGAATTATCTTGCCCATCTCTATAGACGGAATGGAGACTTCGTTCCCGATACCGATGAGTTGTTCGAGTTGAATTCGAAGCTCGAAGCACTATTTCAGCTATTTCTTCTTCGTTCAGTGGGAATAGAAAATGAGCATATTGACAGGATAGTGAAAGAAAATGCACGCCTTCGGGGAAATCTGGAGCGCAAAGCTGGGCGTACCTGAGGATGACCGCCCACTCTTCGGTACTTGTCAATCAAGCCGCTGATCCGTTGCGCCCCTTGTTCCCGTTTGCAATGACCGTACAGGCCCATGCCCACAAGCAGCACCATCTTGCGATTGCCGTCGAATGGAGGGACCACGGTCCGGTTTGGCGCTTCTGCCAATTCCGACTGAGAATATCTCACTTTGAGCGTGCGGTCGCCCCCCAGACGCGGTGGTGGGGCGCCGGACACCATGCCGTGCCGGCTACCCGGACACTTCCGCGATCCGGTTGGCGGCGGACTTGAGCGGGTCGTTGGCGAGATGGGCGTAGCGGGCCGTCATGTGCACGTTGGTGTGGCCGAGCAGCTTGCCGATCATCGGCAGCCCCTCGCCGACCAGCAGGCCGCCGCTGGCATAGCTGTGCCGCAGGTCGTGGATGCGCACGCCCTCCAGCCCGGCCCGCCGGCGGATGCGCTGCCAGTAATGGTGCAGGTCCTTCATCGGCCGGCCGGGCGCGCTCCCGGCGATGACGAAGGGATCGCCGTCGCGCCGCGGGATGGCGCGCAGCACGGCGATCGCCGGGTCGCCCAGATGCACCGTCTTGGCCCTGGTCTTCGAGTCGGGCAGGCGCAGCTCCCCGGCCTCCAGATCGACATGGTCCCAGTGCAGGGTCAGGATCTCCGAGCGCCGGCAGCCGGTCAGCATCAGCAGCCGGATCGCCGCAATAACCTCGGGCGGCTCCAGCCCCTGCGCCTCGCCCGCCTTCAGGGCCGCGCCGAGGCGCGCGTATTCCGCGTCGGACAGGAAGCGCTCGCACTTCTCCTCGCGGAACCGCCTGACGTGCCGGCACGGGTTGGAGCCGTCCGGGCGCAGGCCCCAGACCTCGGCGAGGGTGAAGAGGCGCGACAGAATCTGGACTGTCCGGTTGGCCTGGTAGGGCGTCGCCCGCAGCGCATGATGCAGGGCGACGATGTCGGCGCGCTCGATATCGGCCACCCGGCGGGTGCCGAGCCGCGGGACGACGTGGTTCACGAGCGCGCTGCGGTAGACCGTCCGGGTCCCCGGCTTGCAGTGGGCGGGGACATACTCCTCCAGGAACCGCTGCGCCAGATCGGCCACGGTCGGGCTCCGGCTGCCGCGGCCGCCGCCGGGTCATGGTCTGTGATCCGTGTCGCGTTCTTCCAAGATATCGGCCGCAATGCTCTCTGCAATCCGGTCCGCTGCCTCGTGCACCGAGTCGCGCGCCAGATGGGCGTAGCGCGCGGTCGTCTCGATGTCGCTGTGACCGAGCAGCTTGCCGATCACCGGCAGGGTCTCCCCGAGCGCCAGCGCGCGGGACGCAAAGGAGTGCCGGAGGTCGTGCAGGCGGACGTCGCCAAGCCCGGCCCTGGCGCGGACCGTCTGCCACACCCGGTCCAGGCCCTCGGCACTGTAATGCCCGTCCCGGCCGTTGCCGGGAAAGACCCAGGGACTGTCCTTGCGCCGCGGCAGCGCTTCGAGCAGCCGCGCGGCGGTCGGCGGCAGCTGGACCGCACGGGGCCCGGACTTGGCGTCGGCGAGATGGAGTTCGCCGGCGTCGAGGTCGACGTCCGGCCAGCGCAGGGCGAGGATCTCGCTCTTGCGGCAGCCGGTCAGCATCAGCAGACGGATCGCCGCCACGGCCGCCGGCGAACCCCGCCCGCCCTCGATGGAGTCGTCCAGCACCCGGCCGAGCCGGGCGAACTCGGCGTCGGTCAGGAAACGTTCGCGCCGGCGTTCGGGGAACTGCTCGACCGACCGGCACGGATTGGAGCCTTCCGGCGCCAGGCCCCAGCCCGCGCCCAGCCGGAACATGTGCGACAGGACCTTGACGGCCTTGTTCGCCGTCACCGGATGGCCGCTCAGCGTCTGCTGCAGCGCGACGACATGGCTGCGCTCGACCGCAGCGACCGGCAATCTGCCGAGCGCGGGCAGGATGTGGTTGCGCAGCACGCCCTTCACGCGCACTTGCGTCCCCGGTTTCAGCCGGACCTCGACATGCTCGTCCAGATAGCGCGCCGTCAGGTCGGCCACGGTCGGGCCGCCGTTCGCCCGGGCGGCGAGCGGCAGGGGCAGCGGCTCCTCGCCCGCCCGGATGCGCGCGATGATGAGTGCGGCCCGCTGGCGGGCCTCGTCGGCATTGAGCACGTCGTGCCGGCCGACCGTCACGCGCTTCGGCAGCTTCTTTCCGGTCCGCTCCCTGGCCTGGGCGACGTAGACCTTGCCGCCGGAGGGATAGACCCGGACCCCGAAGCCGGGCAGGTCCCGGTCCCAGAACACCGTGTCGCGCTCGACCTTGAGCGCCGCCACGGTGCGGTTGGAAAGGGTCTTCTGCCGGACTGCCATCTGTAACTCTCCTCACGCCGCCTCGGCGCGGCCCGGCAGGATATGGGCGCCGATGCTGTCGCCGGTGCGGGCGGCGGCGGCCTTCTCGGCGTCGCGCACCAGATGGGCGTATTTGGCGGTGGTGCCGACCCGGGCATGGCCGAGCAGCCTTCCGATCGTCGGCAGGCTCTCGCCGAGCGCCAGGGCGCGCGAGGCATAGCTGTGTCTCAGGTCGTGCACCCGCACGTCGCGAAGGCCTGTCTCCTCCTTGATCCGCCGCCAGTGCCAGGACAGGCACGCCAGCCGGGAACCGGCCCTGGCGCCCCGGAAGACCCACGGAACGCCCTCCGCCCGCTCGATGCCGTCCAGCACCTTCAGCACCGGACCGGTCAGCGGCACCATGCGCGGGCCGGTCTTCGCGTCGCGCAGGCGCAGGACCCGCGCCGTGCGGTCGACATCGTCCCACGTCAGGGACAGGACCTCGTCCGACCGGCAGCCGGTCAGCATCAGCAGGCGGACCGCCGCGATCGCGGACGGCATCATCGAACCCTCGGCCTCGAACCGCCTGAGCGCCGCTCCCAGAAGCCGGAACTCCTCCGGCGTCAGGAAGCGCTCGCGGGACTTGTTGCGGTAGTAACGGGCATGGCGGCACGGGTTGCGGCCGGGCGGGGCCATCCCCCAGGCCTCGGCCAGGACGTACATCCTGGACAGGACCCAGACGGCAAGGTTCGCCACAGAGGGTCTGTCGCGCAGCCGGTGATGCAGCGCCGCGACGTCCTCGGGCACGACGTTCCCGACCGGCTTCTTCCCCAGGGTCGGCAGGACGTGGTTGTGCAGCACCTCCCGGTAACTCTTCGCCGTGTTCGGCTTGCACCGGACCTCGACATGGTTCCCGAGAAAGCGCTCCGCGAGATCGGCGACGGTGGGCTCGGGCGCCGGCCTCGGGTCCTCGCCCCGCTTGATGCGGTCGATGACTTCGGCCGCCTCGCGCCGGCGCGCCTCGATGGTCTCGCCATCGACCGGGCCAAGGGTCACCCGCTTCAGGCCGGCCGGCCCCCGGGACTGGACGATGTAGAGCTTGCGCCCGGTGGCGTGGACGCGCACGCCGAAGCCGGCGAGGTCGCGGTCCCAGAAGATCGCGTCCTTGCCGTCGGCCTTGAGCCGTTCCACAATCCGCTTGGTGAGCCTGAGCGTGCTCCGCTTCGGCATCGTCCTCTCCGGCAGGTCCGCATGTCGGTCATCAAACCGCATACGAGCGACATCAAAAATCGGGGTCAACGTGGAGATTGTCTGGCAGGATTGCAAGAGGCAGTATGCCGGTGAGAGAAAAAATATACGATATTTTACAATATCTTATCTCGAACACGTCGCCGGACGTCAAATCGCGGCGGCTCTTGTCTGCGAGGACCCGTAGCTCCGGATTTAATCCGGGGCGTATCGAAGGGCGGCTGCCTTGCTATGGCTTTGGTGATCGCAAAGCATCGGCATCGGGAATAGTCCGCGGGTCTCGGCTCTGCCGATAGGCATAGGTCGCGTCGAGCTGGGCCATGACGTGATCGCCGAAGCGGAAGGGGGCAGGATTGGCCGCGCGGTCAAGCGGCGCGATGACGGCGTCGGGGCAGGGATCGTAGAAATACGCGATCGAATAGCGGTCCCGGTCCGGCGGGTTGACGACCCGGTGCGCCGTCGAGCGCCAGCGCCCGCCGCTCCACACCGGCACGATGTCGCCGGTGTTGACCAGCAGGGCGCCCGCGACCGGCGGCGCCGGGATCCAGCTTCCGTCGGCGGCTTGGACCTCCAGCCCGCCGGCATCGTCCTGCGCCAGCAGGGTCAGGCAGCCGAAATCGGTATGCGGCGCGCTGCCGTACCGGCCGGGCGGGGCGTCCACCGGGCGGGGCGGATAGCGCAGCAGCCGCAGCCAGGCCGTCGGCGGTTCGAACAGCCGGAGCAGGCGGCCCGGTTCGGCGCCCAGCCCCAGGGCCATCGCCGCCACCAGCCGGCGCGCCACCGGCTCCGCCGCGGCCTCGAACGCCTCCACCGCTTCCCGGAAGCCCTCCAGGCCGGGCCACCGGTTGGGTCCGTCGAGCGGCCAGGCCACACGGCCGGGCGGCGTGTCGGACAGCTTGATGAAGGACTCGCTCAGATTGGGCCGGGTCGCGGCCTCGACGCTGGAGGCCCGGTCGGTCGCTGCGCCCGCTCCGATATAGCCGCGATGGTGCCGGTTGACGGCGATGGCGTCCTTCACCGCCCGCGGCAGGGCATGAAACCGCCGCGAGGCGTCGAACAGCGCCCCGATGACGCGCTCCGGAATCCCGTGATCGACGATATAGGCGAAGCCGGTTGCGCCATAGGCTTCGGCCATTCCGGCGGCGAGGCGCCGGAGGCCGTCCGCATCGCCGGCGTCGGCCATGCTGAGCTGCGGTATGGCGGTCATCGGTCCGCCGGTATCCGACATTTTCTGTGGGCGCAATGCAAAACGGGAGCCGCGCCGGGCTCCCGCCATCCCCGTTTGTCTCGAACGGCCGCGCCGCGCGGGCGCCTCAGGCCGCGCCGGGCTCGACGTTCACGAATGTGCGGTTATTGGCCTTGCGGATGAATTTCACATGGCCTTCGGCGAGCGCGAACAGGGTGTGGTCGTTGCCGATCCCGACATTGTCGCCCGGATGGAATTTCGTACCGCGCTGGCGCACGATGATGTTGCCCGGGATGACCTTCTCGCCGCCATACTTCTTGACGCCGAGCCGCCGGCCGATCGAATCGCGGCCGTTGCGCGAGCTGCCGCCTGCTTTCTTGTGGGCCATGGTGTCCTGCTCCTGCCTTGCCGGGCTCAGCCTTTGCCCGCCAGCTCCTTTGCCAGCGACGGCCAGTCGTCCTGCTCGATCTTGCCCTTGAGCTTCAGGGCGGTATCGACCTGCGCGATCTCTTCGGCTGTCAGCGCGGCGATCTGGGCGTAGGTCGCGATGCCAAGCGCGTTCAGCTTTTTCTCGGTCGCCGGGCCGACGCCGGGCAGCTTCTTCAGGTCGTCCGGTTCGCCGTCGGGCCGCTCGAAGGCCGGCGTGTCGGCCCCGGAAGGCGCCTCGGCCTTCGGCGCCGCCTTTGCCTTGGGCTGCGCTTCGGCCTTGGCTTCGACTTTGGTTTCGGTTTTCGGCGCTTTCGGTTCGGAGGCTTCTGGTTCCGCTTTCGGCTTCGGGGCCTTCGCCGCGTCCTTCTTCGCCGCCTTCTTCTTCGCCGCCGACGGCTTCCGGCCGCCGGTCAGGATTTCCTCGATCCGCACGATCGTCAGGTCCTGGCGGTGGCCCTGCTTGCGCCGGTAGTTCTTGCGGCGCTTCTTCTTGAGGATGACGATCTTGCCGTCGCGCGTCTGGGCGATCACGCGGCCGGCGACGCTTGCGCCGCTCACCATGGGCGTGCCGAGCTCCTTGCCCACGGCCAGCACCTCGCCGAACAGGACGACCTCGCCCTCGTCGCCGACGATCTTCTCGATCCGGATGACGTCCTGCTCGGCCACGCGGTACTGCTTGCCGCCGGTGCGGATGATTGCGTGCATGGCTGGAAACCGATCTTCTGGACGGCTCTTCGGGGCGGCGCCGGGCAGCCCAAACATAAAGGCCCGGATAAAAAGGGCGGCCGAGCGGCGGGCGCCGTTCGACCGGGCAGCCGGGACGTAAAGTTGCCGCCGGTTCCTGTCAAGCCGCGAAGGGCGATTCCACGGCCCGACCCGCCCCGGAAAATGCCGCACCGTCCTTCGAGACGGGCGTTTCGAGACGCCCCGGATCAAGTCCGGGACTCCTCAACGCCCTCCTCAGGAAGAAGGGTTGGGGGTCTGGCCAAATTTGCAGCTTCATCCTGAGGAGAGGCTGAGGATCGGTTCGCAGAACCGCGTCTCGAAGCCCCGTCTCGAAGGACGGCCTTGGAAAATACTGCACAGGGCCGAATCGGTCGCGCCTTCGCCGGGCCGGCCCCGGCTTGCACCCGCGCCGCCGCCGACCTACCTTCCGCGCCGCCGTCCGTGCCTGCGCACCGGCCCCCGCTCGCCCGGTTTACCGGCGCAGCGGCGGCTGCGGGCAAGGGTAGAAGCGGGCGGCCGCGGAGAGGTGCCGGAGTGGTCGAACGGGGCGGTCTCGAAAACCGTTGTGCGCTTTGCGTACCGTGGGTTCGAATCCCACCCTCTCCGCCACTTTATCAATAAAAATGACTATTATTCAATAGATTAGGGAATTTCAGGGAATATAGACCCCACAAGCGAACCTACGCGACGGCACCGATGCCGGCTCGCCCTGTTGAAAGCCGGAGCCGGGGAGGCGGCTCTTGTTCCGGTAAGTCCACCGAATCCGGGCGCTGTTTCCATTCCCCACACCAGCCGGCATCTTCTGTTGGCGGCGACCGTAAATTTCCCGTTTATGGCAACCCAATTTTTTGGGATTTATAGACTAGAGTAACAATCGGCGGTTTTCCGCCGTTTCAGGCTTCCTTCTTGATTTCGACCTCAACGGAGCGCACCGCGGCCGCCAGAAGCGCTTCGGGCGTGGCGTCGATACGCACATCCTCTTCCAGTTCCGCCTTGCTCGGCTGATAGGAAGACGGCTTGAGCCGCACCCGTGGCTTTCGTGTCTTTGCCTGGGGCTTCCGCTTCATGGGGCCTGTCCTCTCGATCGAGCGCAGCACCCTACCGTGCTGGACTCCCCGCGGCAACCGCCGTAGGCTTTTCTCTGCCATCACAAACGAGGCTTCCCGCTTCTGTCGGGTCGCCTGCCGAATACAACAGCCCGCTCTACGGCAGGGAGTAGCTACCCGGCCTGGGCGAATAGGCGGGATCTCTCACGATAGCCTCGTGCGTGATGGCAACGGCCCGGCGCCAGCTGCGGCCCGCACCGTCCCCGAGGGCTGCCATGAGAGTCCTGTTGTCGATTGTCGTGCTGATCGCTGGCCTGTCGGCCGCGACAGCGAGCGAGCGCGTGCCCGTGGTGCCGGAGAAGCCGTTCCCGGCGTCCAGGCTGCTTGAATTCTATTGCGGCAATACGTTCATCACCTTCGTTCACCGGGGGCGGGACAACCGGGCGATTTACAAGACGCTGCGGAAGAGCGCGATCTTCGGCTTGGCGACCCACCGGGCGAGCGGGCAGATCCTCATGTCGGTTCAGGACCCGACGCGCACGGCGATTGCCCTGGCAATCCTGCCGGCCCAGTATGCTTCGATCGTGAAGTGCCTGAATTGAAGAGCGCCGGCCGCTGGACCCGGCCGGCGCTTCAAGATTAGAAAGTCTAAGTGACTCACTACCCTACTATTTGGATTGCAGCAGCGACCGCTCTGGCCCTTCTGGTAGCCGGAACGGCAGCGGTAGCGGGACCGGTCAAGAAGTCCAAGTCGGGGCTCTGCCATTGCCCGGGCGGCCAATACTACGGCCGGACCAAGAGCTTCACCGCTTACCCGACCATCGAGGCGTGCCTGGACAGCGGCGGGCGTCACCCGAAACGCGGCCAGGGCGATTGCGGAAGGGCGGCGCCGGTCAAGCCGAAGAAGCAGGACAGTGGTGCCGATACCCGCGCCCTGGACGGCGACACGCTCGTCCTCAACGGCGTCACGGTGCGCCTGCAGGGCATTGACGCGCCGGAGTCCGGCCAGTCCTGCCGGAACGCACAGGATCGCTCGTATCCCTGCCGGGCGATCGCCACCGCGGCGCTCAGGCTGATGATAGCGGCCGGCGATATCCGGGGCGACTTCGAGCCGGAGCCGGGGCGCTACGGCCGCAGGATCGGATACCGGTACGCCTCGGACGGCACTGACATCAACCGCTGGAGGGTGGGGCAGGGCTTCGCCGTCGCTTACCGGGAATACTCGAAGCGGTATGTCGAGGTGGAGGCGAAGGCCAAGAAGGCGAAGATCGGGCTATGGCAAGGTCCGTTCGTCATGCCGTGGGAATGGCGCCGCGGAGAGCGGCTGGCGAAGCCCGATGAATGACCGGATCAAGTCCTCCGGCGAGCCGATGAACCTGTTCGCCAGGGTGTTCGAAAGCCAAGCCAAAAGGTCGCCCAACAAGCACGCGCGCAAGGTGAAGCGGAAGCTGGCCGCGAAGGCGCGTCAACTGGCGAAAGAGATGGAAACGGCGAAGCAGACCACGACAAGGTAGCGGTTCAGTTCGATGCTACCTAACTGGATTTGCAGGAGCGGTCTGTAAGAGCGCCAACGCCGCCGGGAGTGGTTCCCCGAGGGCGTTTTGTCATGATCTTTCAGATAAGTGTTTTTGCTACGTTTACAATCACCTGGTCCAAGGCCATGCCCATCGGTCTTCAATCCGCAAGCCAATTGAATCAAACTCCCGACCCTGCTTTTCCACCGCATCCGCCCGGATTGCGGCAACGTTTCCGATTCGGCGCCGGCGACGGTAGCGCCGGACGGCGGATGCTACAATGCGATTACCCGCCTGCAGCCGGGCAAACGGCCGCTAGGCGTCCGGCCCCGTGATCGACGCGTCCCGCCACAACTCTGGTACATGGCGGGGCACGAGGTCGCGCCAGCCACCGCCCGCAAGCGCCCTGGCCTTCGGGATCCAGCGCCGGACCTGTGCACGCATCCAGCTTTCGGAGATCCACTCCGAGGCAACCCTCGCCCTGCCCCGGATACGCTCGGCCATCCAGCGGTGCGACTTCTCCGCCGCGAGCCCGTCTAGCACCGACACCAACGCGCGATCCTCCCGTCCCTGCCCCCCCCCGTTCGAGGAGGGCGCGCGCGGCCGGCGACCCGCCACAAGTCCGCGTATCGCCGTCCTCCGTGCCCATTACCGCCCGGTGCCCGTCAGCCGGGCCGGCCCCGCAATGCTGTTCGTCTCCGACGGTCTCAAAACAGCCGGTGCAGCCCGAGCCGGACCTGGAGCAGCTTGCGGTCATAAAGCGGGATGGTTGACTCGGTCCGCGACCAGTCGAGCGTCAGGACCAGCTGGTAGCCCGGCGAGCGATACCGGGCTGTAGCCGCTGCCGGACCCGAGGGGAATGGCAAACATCGCGACGTCGGCGCCCCACGCCACGCCCGACGCATCCTGCAACCGCCCGACGATCACGCCGGCGACCGCCGTGCCGTGGGTGCTTCTGGCGCCGGTCTCGTCGGTCGTGCCCCTGAGAAATACTCCCGTGACGGTTTTCGTGCAGGCCGCCGACCCGCCGCAGAACGCCGGGTGGCCCCGGTCGATCCCGCTGTCGACCACGCCGACGGTCTGGCCGGCGCCCGGCGCAACCTCCCGGCCGGCTCTCTGTGCGAAGCGTCGCCAGGCGGCCTCCGCCCGGATCCGGCCCAGGCTCCACTGCCGTGCCGCCAGGCGCCCGAACAGCCCCGTGTCCACATATCGGCTTCCCCTGATCGGGCCGGAACCGCTGCCCGCGACGGTACGGCCGCCACCGCCTCCTCCGGTGGGCGAGGCCGAGCGCGCCGTGCACCGGCAGCCAGTTCTCGCCGCGGGGCCCGAGCAGGATGGCAATCGGTCCGAACGGGTGGGGCGGGCGTTTTCAGCGCCATTCAGAAATGATTCCTTTTCTGGTAGATAAAGACTATTGGCTTGGCGCCGAGAGCGATGCACTGGCGCAAACCAGCGTCGCTCGGGAGCAATTGGAGGGAATAGTATGCCTCCGTCGGTGTTTCCCACAGGAGTCACGCGCTACGACCCCGAACGCGCGCACGGCTGCTATGTGCTGTTCGACGGCCGAAATGCGGATTCGTTCCTGATCGACATGAACGGTACCGTAATCAACCGCTGGCCGTATTCGGGCTTTCCGGTTGAAATGATCGATCCGGACCTCGTCGGCGGAGTTCGCGGCCGGATATTGGCTCAGAAGGAACCCGGGATTTTCGAAAACGAGACGTTCATCGAACTCGATTGGGACGGCTCCATCGTCTGGGAGTGGGGCGAAACAGCGCCTGACGGTAAGGCGCGTCAGGTTCATGACCAGGCTCGGTTGCCGAACGGGAACACACTCGTTCTGGCAGGGGCGGACCGGATCGTGCCGCGACTATCCGATCGACCGGTCGGCGACGGGGCAATCTACGAGGTAAACCCCGATGGCGATATCGTGTGGCAATGGTTTTGCTGCGACCACCTCGACGAACTCGGCTTTACCGATGAGATGCTTCCGTTTGTCTTTGGCGACAGGTCGCGACCCCGCCGTCGCGTCGTCGCGCTAAACAACATGGCGCCGCTGGGGCCAAACAAATGGTACGCAGCTGGAGACGACCGGTTTCATCCGGACAACATCCTGATCGACGACCGGGACTCGAACGTCATCGCGATAATCGCGCGTGCCAGCGGTGATGTTGTCTGGCGAATCGGGCCGACACATTCGTCTTCCTATGATTTTTCAAAACGGGAATCGCCGCGCGCACTGCCCCGACCGGTCGATCACACTTCCGGCCAACACGACGCTCACATGATTGCCGGGGGATTGCCCGGCGCTGGCAACATCCTCGTGTTCGACAATCAAGGCCCCGCTGGCCATCCGCAAGTCAATCTCGAATTTCAGGGCGGTTCTCGGATACTTGAGATCGACCCCGTCTCGATAGACGTGGTCTGGCAGTATGACGGCGCCTCGAGCGGGGAACAGTACTGGACGTTCTACAGCTCGTTCATCAGCAGCGCACGCCGACTGCCCAACGGCAACACCCTAATCTGCGAGGGGATGCACGGCAGAATTTTCCAGGTCATGCCGGATGGCGAAATCGTGTGGGAATATGTCAATCCATATTTCGCGGAAGCGGCCGGAGACGCGGCAGACGACGATGGACCCAGCAAGTGGGTTTTCAAGGGACGACGGAACTGGATCTACCGTGCGCAGCCGGTTCCGTATTCGTGGGCGCCCGAGGGCACGCTACACTCCGAAAAGGAAGTAGTGCCACCGCACCTGTCGGAGTTCCGCGTCTGACCGCTTGTTCACGCCGCGCCTTCAAGAATAGGGGCGCGACAGGTAGATGCCGTGGCCGGGGAGGCCGACGATCTTGCCGTCGCGCATCACCGTGGTGCCGCGGGACATCGTCAGCACGGGCCAGCCTTTCAACGTCCATCCGTCGTAGGGCGTGTAGTCGGAGTAACTGAGCAGCTCCGCGTTCCGGACCTCGCGTTCGAGGTCCAGATCGACGATGGTCAGATCGGCATCGGCGCCGACGACGAGGCGCCCCTTCCGCGCACTGATATTGAATATGTCCGCCGGCCGGCTGCCGCACAACTCGGCGATACGGGCGAGAGACAGGCTGCGCTTGTGATAGCCTTCCGAAAGGAGTACCGGCAGGATTGTCGCCGTCCCGGGGAATCCCTGGGAAGACTTCCAGATGTTGGTCATCTTTGTCTGCTTCTTGCGCGGCACATGATCGGAACCGATCACGTCGACCGTGCCGTCTCCGATGGCCTCCCACAGGGCCTCCACGTCATCTTGGGTCCGGAGCGGCGGGTTCGCCTTGCCGACGCTGGCGGGCAGGTCCGAATCCATGGTGTGTGTGAGGTAGTGCGGGCAGGTCTCCACGTAGACATGCGGATAGCGCTGGCGGTACGCACGAACCTCGTTCAGGCCTGAACGGCAACTGAGGTGCGGAATGTAGATGCGGGCGCCAAGATGCTCCGCAAACACCATTGCGCGCACAAGGTTCTCGGATTCCGTGAAGTCCGGCTTGACTCCCGCCAAGGCATGCAGCCCGTCCTTGCCCGCGGCCATGGCCCGCTGGGTAAAGCGGTTCACCAACTCGATGTTTTCGGTGTGCATGACGACGACGGCTTCGGGAAAGCGCGCCGCCCTTTTCAGCAGATCGTACATGTAGCCGTCGTCGGTGCCGTCGAGGCCCAGGTAGCGGCCGGCGTCGCCGCGGAAATTCATGAAGTATTTGAAGGAGGTCACGCCGTATTCGTTCACGCAGCGCTCGAACTCCTCGAGATGAACCTCCTTGGCGGTCGAGAAGTGGAATCCGAAATCCACGTGAGCGCGTTCCTCGACGTCCGGAAGTTCCGCCTTGAAGACATCGCTGTAAGGCTCGTTGTTCAGGAAGTAGCTCAGGATTGTTGCCATACCGCCGATCGCAGCGGAGGCGGTCTCGCTGGCGTATTCGTCGGGCTTTTCCGCGAATCCGAAGTGCAGGTGAGCGTCGATCAGCCCGGGAAAGACGATCTTGCCGGTCGCGTCGATCGTTTCATGGGTGTCGGAGTCCTCTTCCCCCGGTTGCAGGATCGCGCAGATCCGTCCGTCGCGGATGCCGATGTCACAGCGGACCTCACCCCTGTCCGGCAGGATGGCCGTCCCGCCGCTCACCCTGATGTCGAATCCCATTCGCCGTTCCCCTGTCTCGTTCGTCCCCGTCCTTACAGCGCATCCCCGGCCGAGACGGGCCGGGGGATACCCGCCGGCGCATAGAGGCATTCGAGCGACCGCGCCAGCGTCGCCCGGTCGATGTCGAGGGTGATGAAGACCAGCCGGCCCCGTTGATCCGGCCACGGCCAGGCCTTCATCGGCTCGGGCATGCCGAAAACGTGCTGGACACTCTGAACGAAGTAAGGCGCCGCCCGGTCTTCAAACTGCAGGACGCCCTTCATTCGCAGCAGGTCGGCGCCGCGATATTGCTTGAGCAGGCGCACCCAGTAGTCGTAACCGGCCCAGGTTGCCGGCTGGGCGAGCTCGAAGGTGCAGGTTCCAACATGGCTGTGGGCACTGTGATCGTGGGTTCCGTCGTGTCGGTGTTCGGCCTTCTCTTGATCCCCGTCGTTACCGGCAGCGGCCAGATCAAGGTCGTGCGTCATGCGATCTTCGATCAAGTCCAGGGGGGCATCCACGACACCGTTGATCGTCTTCAGAATCGGCGCCCTTGGGTTCAGTTCCTCCAGCCGGGTGCGCAGGGCCCCGGTCGATTCAGGCGCGGCCAGGTCGGTCTTGGAGATGGCCAGCCGGTCGGCCATGGCGACCTGCTTGACCGCTTCGGCCGTCGTGTCGAGTTGCTCAAGCCCGTGCAACGCATCGACGACAGTGACCAGTCCGTCCAGACGGTAGTGCTGTTTCACGAGCCGGTCGGTCAGCAGGCAGTGGAGGATCGGCGCCGGATCCGACAAGCCGCTGGTCTCGATGACCACGCGTCGAAACGCCGGAATCTCGCGACGGGCCCGACGAAACATGAGGTCGGCCAAGGTGTCGGCCAGGCTATCGCTCATGGTGCAGCACAGGCAACCGGAGTCCAGGAGGACAACGTCCTCGCTGCCGCTTTCTACCAGGAGGTGATCGAGGCCGACCTCACCGAACTCATTGACGATGACGGCCGTGTCGCGGAGGTCCGGATAGGCGAGGAGACCGCGAAGCAGGGTCGTCTTGCCACTGCCGAGATATCCGGTGATGACGGTCACGCCAGTGTGTGGCTGCGTTCCGAGATCCATTCCTTGCCTGCCCCACGCGCTACAACAATACGCTCGCGTGTTTGTCTCGTCGCTCAGCCTGCCGGAGCCAAATCGCCCAGTGCCGCCAAGCATACCTCCGTGGTCATGACGTCCGCGTATTTCTCGCTCATATCGAAGAGATTGACCGCATGGGCGGTGGGTCCGCGGTCGTACACGCACTCATGGGGGATGGCGACCTTGAAATTGTAGGCAAACCCGTCCACCACCGTTCCCCGCACGCAGCCGCTGGTGGTACAGCCGGTCACCACGAGGGTGTCGGCCTGCAGGTCGACGAGATAGCTGGCAAGGGGAGTCCCGAAGAATGCGCTCGGGTGTTTCTTGGGCAACAGGATATCACCCTCCCGCGGAGCGGTCTCGCGGACGAATTCGTAGCCCTTGGCGGCGACCGTCATGAGCGCCGGCACCTTTTCGGCAAGGCGGCCGGTGTCGAAGCTCTCTTTCATGGATACGTAGGGATAGAGTACCGGCCAGCCGCGCTCCCGAAACAGCGCCAGGACTCTCTCGATGTTGCGGACTGCATCCCAGCCGACCTGGCCGCATGCGGTAGGGAACTCCTTGACCGCCTCCCAGAAAGGCGCCGGTTTCGTTCCGACGGTGCGGTACTGGACGTCGATGATCAGCAACGCCGGCCGGTTCCCCAATCCCGAGGGCTTGCCGAAGCCGGCGGCGCGATAGATTTCCTTTTCCTCTTCGGTAACGACGCCGTCCCAGGGATTCATGTGCGTTGCCTCCTGTCCGTGGCGCTCAACCGCCCGGGGGCCGACCGGCGTAGCGTAACTCGAGTGCATCATAGGCACCCTTGCCGACGAGACGCTGCCGCGATTCGAAGGATGCGACCTTGTCCCGGACGGCGTCGAGGCTGCCGCTTCGTCTCAGCTCTTCGAGCACCTCCCGCATGCCGTGGACCGCCGCCTGAAGCGCGGCGTTGGCATAGAGAACGCCGGCGAATCCCATCGTCGCCAGGTCCTGCTGCCTGACGGGCGGGGTCTGCCCGCCGAACACCATGTTCGCGATCTGCGGCGCAGGAAGCTCGCGGGCAATCCTTTCGAGCTCGCCCCGGTCGAGCGGCGCCTCCACGAAAGTCGCATCGGCCCCGGCCTCGATGTAGGCCTGTGCGCGGTCGATGGCTGCGTCGAGACCGAACACCGCGCGTGCATCGGTGCGCGCGACGATGGCCACGTCGCCATCGATCCTCTGATCGACGGCCGCCTTGATTTTCTGAACCATCTCGGCCTTCTCGATCACGGCCTTGCCGGCAAAGTGGCCGCAGCGTTTCGGGAATACCTGGTCTTCGAACTGAATGCCGCTGGCGCCCGCCTTTTCGAGCTGCTTGACCGTACGCACCACATTGATCGCGTTGCCGAACCCGGTATCGGCGTCCACCAGGAGCGGCAGATCGACCACGTCCCGCATGGCGCCGGCACAGTCGACCAACTCCTTGAGCGACACCAGGCCGATATCGGGCACGCCAAGGTTCATATTGGCGATACCCGCGCCGGTGACATAGACGCAGTCGAAGCCCAGTTCGGCGATGATTCTTGCCGTCAAAGGGTTGGCGGCACCGGGCAAGATCGCGGCGTCACGCTTCGCCAGGAGCTGTTTCAGGCGGGTGCTATGCCTCATGGGCTCCCGGCCGCGACCGGCCCTGCAAATGCGCTTCGCAACCCTTCCGCCGTAGCGGTTTCCCAAACATCCCAGACCCGATTCTCGAACCCCTGGAGCAGTAGATCATGGTGCGCAAGCCGTCGCAACCGGCCTCAGCCCGTTGCTATAGGGGCTGCAGCCGTTCCGCGAGCGCGCCTTTCAGGACCTTGCCCGTCGAGTTGCGCGGCAGGTCGTCGACCAGGAAAACGTCGCGTGGCACCTTGTGGCGGGCCAGGCGTTCGCGGCAGTGGGCGATCAATTCCGGCCCGCCGATAGTCCCGTGGACGATCACGAAGGCGGCGACCTCCTCGCCATATTCCGTCGACGGCCAGCCGACCACTGCCGCCTCTTCCACCGCCGGATGGGCCTGCAGCACAAGTTCCACATCGCTCGGATAGATGTTGGCGCCACCGCGGATGATCATGTCTTTGGCGCGGCCCCGGAGGAACAGAAAGCCCTCTTCGTTCATTTCACCGATGTCGCCGGGATAGAACCAGCCGTCCCGGAAGAAGGCGCCAGCTGTCGAACCGGGCTCCGGATCGCCGTAGAATCCCACGGCGACCCCAGGGCCGCGATAGCGAATGCGGCCGACAATGCCCGCCAGCTGGCGTCGGTGCTCCTCGTCGACTATTTCCACTTCGGTCAGAAAGCTCGGCCGCCCGACAGACCTGGGATGGCGGTCCTGGTCGGCGGCCGGTTGAACGGTAATGCCGCCGCCTTCGGTGGAGCTGTAGTAATCGGTGAAATCGGGCGTGAGCCGCTTCCGGACCTGCTCCCGCTCCTCCGGAGACAGGGTAGCGCCGCTCGAGATCAGGTTGTCGACCCTGGGAAACAGTAAACCGTCGCCCTCGGCCATGGCGAGCAGGCGGCGGATCTGGGTCGGCACCAGGAAGAGCCTGTTGACCGATCGTCGTTCGACCGTCTCGACGAGGTCGCCGGGCTTGAAGGGAGGCGGGAACATCACGATCGTTCCGCCGATGAAGAGATAGGAGAGCACGAAGCCCCGCCCGCCGCCGTAGTAGAGGGGTGTCGTCAGGGCGAAGCGGTCATGCTGGTTGAAGCCCAGCGACACCCAGTGGCCCCGGAAGCGCGCCAGCATATTGGCGTGGCTGATCATCGGCCCTTTCGGCAGGGCAGTGGTGCCGGAGGAGAGCGCCAGTACCAGCGGTATGTCGGTGTCGTCGGGACCGTTGATCCGCGGTGTTGCCGCCGCGACGGCATGGTGCCAGTCGTCATTGCGACGGTGGAGTGAAACTCCCGCGATCGCGGCGTCGTCTGCCTCGATCAATACGGCCTTCGGCTGGAAAACGTCGACGATCCGCTGCCGTTCCACCAGGGTCCAATGCCAGTCCATGGGCAGAACAGCGACACCGAGCCGGGCAGCGGCCAGCAACATGATGACATGGTCGACGTGATCCCCGAGGCAGACGCCGAGAAGATCGCCGCCCCGAAGCCCGAGGGCGTTCAGATGACTCGCCGTCCGTCCGACTTGCGGGTCGAGTTCGCCATAGGAGATGACGCGTTCGCCCGACACGATGGCCGGGTGAGAGGCCCGGGTCCGGGCGTGCATGGGAAGGGTGCCGGCCAGATTCATGCTCGCTTCCCTCCCGTCCGATACGTCCGCGCACGCCGCGGAATACGGTGTTTCGGATTGTACCTGTTTCCAATAGCATTATGTCGGATTGTCAATCGTCCGAGGCCATCGCTGCGGCTGAAGGCTCTTCCCGAATTTGGCGCCAGGTGGAATCGCGATCCGGTCGGGAACGAGGAGGAACCATGGACTTCGCCATCAGCGAGGAGCAACGACAGATTCTCGACACCGTCGATCGGTTGATCGACCGGCATCTGCCGCCGGAGGCCGTTCGGCAGCACGATCGAGAGCACGCGCCGCCCTATCACGTGCTGCCGGCCTTGGGTGAGGCGGGCCTGCTGGCGATGCCGTTTCCGGCGGAGAATGGCGGACTGGATGCCCCCTGGGAATCGGTGGTGCTGGTGCAAGAGCGCCTCGGCTATCACGCTTTCATGGCGGCCTCCCTGTACAACCGCGCCATCGGTTTCGGCGGCATGTCGCTCCTGGTCTACGGTAGCGAGGCACAGAGGGAACGGTATCTCCCGGAAATCATGGCCGGACGGGCCTTCTTCGCCCTTGCCTTGACAGAATCGTCAGCGGGTTCGGATGCCGCGTCCATCGTGACGCGGGCGCGGCGGCGCGGGAACGGATGGACAATCACCGGCCGCAAGACCTGGATCAGCGACGCTGCAGCGGCGGCGGCCATGGTCGTCGCCTGTCGGACCGGTTCTCCTGACAGCGGCGCCGACGGAATTTCGATGTTCCTGGTGCCGCCGGGCACGACCGGTGTCCAAATGACTCCTCTCGACAAGGTCGGAAACAACTGCCTGCCATGCTTCGACATCGGCTTTGAAGAGGTCGACGTGCCCGGAGATGCGCTCATGGGCGAAGAAAACCATGGATTTCATCATCTGATGGCGACATTGCATTACGCCCGCGCCGGGATGGCCGCGAGCGTCACCGGCGCCGCCCAGGCGGCCGTTGACATCGCCCTTTCCCACGCCGGCGAACGCCAACAGTTCGGCAGACCGATCGGCGGCTTCCAAGTGATTCAGCACCGCCTTGTCGACATGCAAATGCGGGTGGACCAGGCGCGCCTGCTTGCCTGGCAGCTGGGGTGGCTGATCGGCGAAGGCCGTTCCTGCCGGCGCGAGGCGTCCCAGGCCAAGATCGCCGCGACGGAGACCCTGCAGTTCGTCACCGATCACGGCATGCAGATCCTGGCCAGCGCCGGTTACGCGGCGGAAAGCGACATGCAGCGATTGTGGCGCGATGCGCGTCTATATTCCTTTGGCGAGGGCAGCAACGAGATCCAGCGGAACATTATCGCAAAGGAACTCGGGCTTTGAACACCGCCCCGCCGAGCAGCGACATCCAGGCGATCGACGCGGTCGTCAACCTGTGGACCGAAGAGGCTCTCAGTCATCGACCGGACTGGCGCGACGGCTTCTTCAAGGGAAAGATCGGGGTTGACGAGACGACAGCCGCGGGCATCACTCTGGACGAGATGCTGCGGCGCATGGATGCGGCCGCCATCGAGAAGGCTTTTCTGGTTGCCACAAAGGTCGGGCCGCTGGGGCCGCCGGCCTGTTATCACCTGCCCTATTCTCTCGTCGCGGATGCGGTCCGCCGGCATCCGGACCGCTTCTACGGTCTTGCCGGCATCGACCCAACGCAGGGCATGAAGGGCGTGCGCGAGCTTCAGGCGGCGGTGGAGGATCTGGGGTTCATCGGCGCCCACTCCTACCCGCACTGGTTCGAAATCCCACCCGACGGGGCGCAGTACTATCCATTCTACGCCAAGTGCGTGGAACTGGATATTCCGATCCAGCTCCAGGTCGGCCAGTCGCTCGTGTACGCGCCCGACTACCCGCGCCGCAGCGTGGGCCGTCCCATCACCTTCGATACTGTGGCCTGCCACTTTCCCGAACTCAGGCTCATCGGCATCCATCTCGGCGTGCCGTGGATCGACGAGATGATCGCCATGGCCTGGAAGCACGCAAACGTCTTCATCGGTACGGATGCTCACAGCCCGAAATACTGGCCGCCGCAGTTCATTCAGTACGCCAATACCTACGGCCGCGAAAAAGTGATCTTCGGCACCGATTTTCCGGTGCTCGATTTTGAGCGTACCCGCAGCGAGATCGACGCCCTGAACCTGCGGTCCGAGGCGAAACGCCTGCTCCTGCGCGATAACGTGCGCAGGATCTACAAGCTCGATTGATTTCAGGGATAGGCCGTCGGGCCTGACACGGGCGTGTCCATTCAGTCCCCGAGCATGTCCGGCAGGAGCGTATCCCAACCCCGGCCGAGATCGGCCGCGCTCAGGGCAGTCAAATCATGGAGCCGCTGTGCAAGCCTCGGGTAGGTGGGAGCCAGCCAAGTCTCCAAGCGACCGAACAGGTCGGCCGTTGCGTAGGGCCGGTCGGGCCCACCCTTCGCGCTCAGGCACTCGCGGGTAATTCGCCGGCCGTCCGCCAGGGTGACCGTAACGCGGGCAGGCCGATCGTGCGGGGGCGGCAGGGTCGGTTCGAACTCCTTGAGGACAATCCGATGGCGCAGCGCGTCGATCTCGGGCGAGGCGAGCGCAGCGCTGCCAAACGCCTCCGGCAGCGCATGGCCGAGCACAAGGGGTGCCGCGACGGCGTGCTGGGTCGAAAATCGCGACGCAAGTCCGTTTTCCGGCTTCTCATTGTCGAGGGACAGGGCGAGCGCGGAAGCCTCCACGACGACATCCCGAATGGCGTCTGCCCGCCCCTCGTCAGGCAATTCCTCGAGCACCGCCAGACTCGCCTCTATCGCCGAGTGGGTGTAGCCGCAGCTGCTGTATGGTTTGTGAAAGCTGTACTCGATCGCCCAATCCTCGCCGAGGCCGTCGGTGAGGCGTGACGGATGCACGTCGGTACCGAGTACGTCCGTGTAGACGTCGTAGAAGCTTTCTCCCGTTCCGGCGAACCCCATTTCCGCCCAGTCGACGGCCATCATGCCGGTCCAGGCCCCGGATCCCGCCCAGGCGTTGCAGACCAGCAGGCCATCGACGGAGTGCCCGAAGGGACCGACGTGGATCAGCGTGGAGGCGGTGCCGAGCGCGCCGAGCAGTGCGTCCGGCGGCAATCGCCGCGCCACCCCGATCGCACTCGCAGCACCCACCGCGCAGAAGACCGCCGCCGGGTAAAGTTTGTCCGTCCCCATGGGCCAGGCGCGCGGAAGACGTGTCGTGATCTCGAAGCTGAGCACGACGGCGCGCAGGAGACCGGCGACCGAAAGGCCCTTTGCTTCCGCTTCGGCGAGCAGCGCCGGTACGATGTAGAGGCCAGCGTGGCACTGGGCCTTGCGATAACCGGGATCGAGTTGCGCCCCGTTTCCGGCGAGCCCGTTGGCGACCGCAGCCATCGTCCGCTCGGCGCGCGGGCGGCCGCCCCGGAACACGGTCGCCTCGGCCCGATCCGACGCCTGCAGAATACGAGTCTGGGCCAGCGCGACCTCCGGCTCGTCGCGCGACGCGACGATAGCTCCGAGATTGTCGCCGATCACCGCAACCGCCTGGCGCAGTGCAGTATCGGGGACATCGTCGACGCGGGTCACGGCCGCCCAATCGCAAAGGGCCGCCATACCCGATCCCACCTGTCGTCTCCGCTCGTCCATTGACTATCCGCGCGGCAGCAGTCTACGCTTCACCACGTCATCGGGGCGAGTTCGTGAAGATGTCTTCACTTCCGCAAGGAAGAGCGGAATGTCAAGACATGAATTGTACGTCGAGCCAGGCCCCTGCATGGGGTCGACCTGCTCCAGAGGTAAGTTCGGTTTCGTTCCGAACCATGGCCTCAAGAGACCGACGCACGCCTCGTTAATTTCACGAACGTAAACCTATGCACAGGAGGAGATGATGAGGATATCACGTCGACCGACCGGGATCGGATTCTTGGGGAGAGCCGCGTTGATCGGTCTCTTTGCCGGAGCGCTCCCCGTGGGCGCAATGGCCGAATCCGGGGTGACCGACACGACGATCAAGATCGGCCTGTTCGGACCCCTGACAGGGCCCGCTGCGATCCACGGCCAGCCCGTGAATAACGGTCCCATATCCGTTTACATGGAGCAAAACGAGAAGGGGGGCGTGCACGGCCGCAAGTTTGTGTTCGTCCAGGAAGATTCGGCGTGCGAAGCGACCAAGGCGCTGGCGGCGGTGAAGAAGCTGATTCACCAGGACAAGGTCTTCATGATTCACGGCGGAACCTGCAGCACCGCCGTTTCGGCGACGACCGAGGAGGTCGTCAAGTCGGGCGTGCCCCATCTGTTGATGGCGGCCACCATGGATAAGCTCACGGCGCCGGTGAAGAAAAACATCTTTACGGTCCAGATGACCGGCAGCGCGGACGGCCGCGGCATGGCGCGCTTTGCGGCGTCGATACCGGGCGTGAAAAAGGTGGCGATCGTCGGCCGCAACAACGACTGGGCCGAGACCAAAATCCAGCCCATGCGCCAGTATTTCAAGGAAAAGGGCATCGAAGTGGTCGCCCGCGAGACCCTGGAGGCGAACGCATCGGACGCCACGGCCCAGGCGCTCAAGCTCAAGAAAGTCGATCCGGACGTGATCATACTCGTCAACTATCCAACCGAGTCGGCGACGCTGATCCGCGATGCGTGGAAGTACGGGCTTCGAAGCAAATCGAAGGATTCGCCGGCGGTCATCGTCTCGACGCCGGATCTGCTCGATCTTGTCGAGCGCGTCGGGAACAAGGAAGCGTTGCAGGATCTCTACGGGATCACGGTAATCGCCGGGCCATTCGGCAGCCCCGAGATGAAGAAGTGGGAGGGCATCCGCTACAAGCACTTCCCGAACGACATCAAGAAGTCAGTCGCCTACCAGGGCGTGGCCGGAGCGACAGTGGTCATCGATGCGCTGAAGAGGGTTGGCCGGGACGTGACGCGCGAAAAATTCCTCGCGGCGATGGAAGGCACCAAGGGCCTGAAGGACCATGGCGCTGCATGCTCGATCAGCTTCTCGGCGAGCAGCCATCAGGGCTGCAACGATCCGACGGTCTGGACCCTGACGCCCGCCGGCAAGGTCGTCAACCTCGGTCCCGTTTGGCGCGATCTGAGCAAGAACTGATCGTTTCCGATTAACCCGACTGAAGGCGGGCGGGCGGAGCCGGGCATGAAGTGCCGGCTCCGCCCCGGCGGTCGCCTTGCGTCCGCTTTGGAATAGCGGGCCATCGACGAAGCACGCGACAACCATCCGGCCCTAGCGAAAGCGAAGTCTCATGACGGAGTTCGTCATTCTCGTTACGGCCGGGCTCGCGAATGGAAGCCTCTATGCGCTGGTCGCCCTGGGTCTTGTGCTCATCTACAAGGCCCAGGACATGGTCCAGTTCGGCTTCGGCGAGATCTTCATGGCCGGGGCCTTCATCGGTTACTCCGCCTATTCTTTCCTGGGTCTTTCCTATCCGGCTTCCTTTCTCCTCGCGATCCTCGCCGGGGGGCTCGTCGGACTACTCATCGAGCGGGGCCTGATCCGGCCGATCGCCCACTTTCCGCACATGACGCTCGTGATGGTGACCGTGGGCCTGTCGTTCATGTTGAAGGGAATATTCCGGATTCCCTTTGCGCAGGACGTGTACACGATCCCGCCCATGTTCGGCGGCACCCCCATCATCATCTTCGACTTGGTCTTTGCGTCGCAGAACCTGCTGACGACCGCCACGTCCCTGGTCCTCACGCTGGCGCTCCTGCTTTTGTTTGCCTTCACCGACCTCGGCAAGCAGATGCGGGCGACCGCGGAGAACATGTTCGGCGCCCAGTACAGCGGCATCAACATCGGGCTCGTGTTCGCGACGACCTGGGGTCTGGCCTCCGTGATGGGCGCAGCCGCGGGGATTCTGTCGGCACCGATCACCGCCCTCTTCCCCGACATGGGGACGCGCATCCTGATCAGGGGGTTCGCCGCCGCCGTGCTCGGCGGTTTCGGCAGCGTTCCCGGCGCGATCGTCGGCGGCTATCTGATCGGTGTCATCGAAACCCTGTTCGGATTCTATGTCGCGACCGCACTCATCGATCTATCCGCCTTTCTGGTCATCATGGTGGTGCTCATTTTCTGGCCGAGGGGGCTGTTCGGCACCAAAGAGATCACGCGGGTCTGACACTGATGGAAATTCATCGCCTCTTTGCGAACCGGTTGTTCACGCCGGCTTTGTTTGTGGCGCTGTGTCTGATCAGTACGGCCACCAATCCCTATCTCCAGTACCTCCTGAACCTGATCCTGGTCTATGTGGTCGTCGCCGTTGGCCAGATGATCGTCCTCGGCTTCGCCGGACAGTTCGCATTTGCCAACGCGGCGTTCATGGGCATCGGCGCTTACACCGTCGCCCTGCTGGGGAGTCATTTCGGCATTTCGTACTGGGTGTCGCTCCCGGCCGCGGGCGTGCTGTGCGCGGTCGTCGGCTGTATCGTCGGCCTACCTGCGTTGCGGCTGCGCCGGGTCTATCTCGGGTTGATGACCATGGGGTTTGCGGAACTCTGCTACTGGTTGTTCCTCCATTGGCGGGACCTCACGCTGGGGACCGACGGGGTCAAGGTCGAGGCGCCGACGTTCTTCGGTATCCGGCTCGACACCGACAACGCAGCGTTCTTCGTGATCGTGATCGCCACTTTCGCCATGGTCCTGCTTGCCAAGGCCATACTCGCGTCCCGTTACGGACGGGCTTTCATCGCGATCCGCGAAAACGAACTCGTAGCCCGATGCAACGGCATCAATGTGCCTCTGTACAAGACCCTGGCCTTCACCTTGAGCGGATTCTACGCTGGAATCGGCGGCGGTCTCTTTGCGCTGGCCGTGCGGTTCGTCGCGCCCGACACCTTCAATCTGCTTCAGGTCGTGCTGCACTTTGCCATCGTGATGGTCGGGGGTGTGGGAACGCTCTCTGGTGCGCTACTGGGTGCCCTTTTTCTGACGATGCTTCCGGAAGTGCTGCGTGGCACCCAGGCCGCCCAGGAGATGATGTACGGCGTCCTGCTGGTCGGAGTCATCGTGTTCATGCCCAGGGGCGTTGCCGGCTACCTGATCGAGCGGCGGATTCTGCCGCCCGAGGTCCTCGTCCACGGCTGGCGCGAGGAGGTGCGCGAAAGGGACGGAATTCCCCAGGCGGACGCCAAACCGTCAACGGCCGAATAGCGAAAGGGAAGGTGGGTGGAACCGCTTCTCGAGACCCAGGATCTGACGGTGCGCTTTGGCGGCGTCGTCGCGGTCGAGGACGTTTCCCTGACGGTGCCGCCGGGCGAGATACGAGGAATCATAGGACCGAACGGCGCCGGCAAATCGACCCTCTTCAATGCCCTTTCCGGCGTGGTAAAGGCGGAAGGCCGCATCAATTTCGACGGCAGGGACATCGCGGACGTCCCCGTTCACCAGCGCGCGGGGCTGGGCCTGCGGCGGACGTTCCAGCACGTGCGGCTGATGCAGAACCGCACAGCGCTCGAAAACGTTCTCGTCGGAATGCATCTCGAGATTCCGGCGAATCCGCTGAAGTCGGTCCTCAATCTCGGCGGAGGTGTCTCGCCCGACCGGGCCGCCCGAGACCGCGCCCGGGAGGTGATGAGTTTTCTAGGAATTGACAGTCTGATCCTGCGCGAAACCGGCACGCTGACGATCGCGCAGCAACGGCTGCTCGAGCTGGCAAGGGCACTGGCGCCGGGGCCGAAGCTGCTGATGCTGGACGAACCCTGCGCCGGCTTGAGCGTGCCTGCCGTGCAGACGCTCGACGAAATCCTCCTCCGGCTGAAGGAGGAGTGGAAGTTGACGATTCTGCTCGTCGAGCATGTTGTTTCCCTCGTTATCGACGTTTCGGACAGTATCACGGTGCTCGACAAAGGCCGGGTCATCGCCGAGGGAGCGGGCGACGAGGTGATGAGCAATCCAACGGTGAAGCAGGCTTACCTGGGGACGGAGGAGGTGGACGCTGCTTGACGTTATCGACATCACCGCGGGCTACGGCAGCCTGCAGGTGCTCAACGGGATGCGCCTGGGTGTCGAGAAGGGGCGCGTCACCGCGCTTCTCGGCGGAAACGGCTGCGGCAAGTCGAGCACCCTGAAATGCGTGGTGGGCATGCTCGGGGTCACCGGCGGATCGATCCAATTCGAGGATGAGCCCATCGAAAACCTGAAATCGCACCAGATCTTCGCCCGCGGGATTGCGATGGTTCCCCAGCATCGCGAGTTATTTCCCGGTATGACGACGGCGGAGAACATCCTCATCGGCGGCATGGCCCGCTGCCCGAAGCGGGAGCGCAAGGGTCGGCTCGCGGGAATACTGGAGCACTTCCCGAGGTTACAGGACCGTGTGAGGAGCCGAGCCGGGAATCTGTCCGGCGGTGAGCAGCAGATGCTCGCTACTGCCCGCGCCCTCATGTCGGAACCGAAACTGCTGCTGATGGACGAGCCCACGGCCGGCCTGGCGCCGGTCGTCATCGACGAGATCGCCCAGATCGTCGCGGAGCTCAAGGCCCGCGGCGAGACCATCTTCATCGTCGAGCAGAATGTCCGGGTCGCGCTACGGGTTGCCGACTACGTCTATGTGGCGCGGCAGGGGCAGGTGGTGATGCAGGGCGCCGTCGACGAGTTTCGGGACGACCACCAGCTCTTCCTCGAATACATGGGCCAGGGCAAGGATGCGCTCAAATCCCAGCACGCGCACCGGTCTCACCGGTGAACCTGTCCGCCGATGCGATCGCCTGGATGGCGGCCCGAATTCCCGGTGCCGACCTGATGGGGACCCAACGGAAAGGATGATCTGATGGGCAACGACGGTCTGACCGGCTCGATCAGTCGCGCGATCGCGGATATTCGCTTCCCGGATCTGGGATCGGACGTCGTCACGGCGACGGATCGCGCGATGATGGATTCCATCGGCATCGCCCACATGGGCTATGAGTTCGTGAAAGAACCCTTTCTGCGTTTCGCCAAGCAGGTGGGAGGCGTTCCGGAAGCGACCCTTCTCGGCGATCGCGGTCGCGTCTCGGCCGGGCTCGCGGCGGGGTTCAACTCCACCATGGCCTACAACTCGAACATGATGGAAAGCGGGCCCGGCGACCATCTCTTCGACGCCCTGGCCCATACCGGCATGGCGATGGGCGAACGGCTCGGCTCCAGCGGCCGCGACGTCGTCATGGCCGTCGCCATCGCCTACGAGCTCAACGCGGTGTTCTACAAGTCGGCGCGGGCCGGGGACCGGCACGGCTATGTCAACACCAAGAAGCACACCCCGGTGTGCGTCGCGGTCTGCGCGGGAAAACTACTCGGGTTCGACGCCGATCAGCTTAACAATGCCATCGGCATCGCCTGGATGATCGAGCCGCCCGCCATGGATCTGTCGCTCAAGTTCAATGTCTTCACGGGTTTGGGGTCCATGTACAACCTGACGATCTGCCAACTCGGCACCCAGGCGGCCCTGTTGACCCAAAGCGGCGTGGAAGGCCCACGAGACACCATGGAAAAAGACGGGCTGTACGACCGCGAGAGCCTGGCGGCCTACGCTCCGGCCGAATGCCATCACGTGGCGAACGAACTTCACCTCAAGCCGTGGCTCGGATCGCGCACCAGCACGGGCGCGATCCAACTGGCGCTGGAGATCGTCGAAGAGAACCGGATTCCGGTCGACACCATCGACCAGGTGATCGTTAACGCGCACCGCTTCTATCAGAACTACCCGTTCGGGTGCCTTGAACCCCGTTCCTACTTCGAGGGCCTGTTCAGCGTTCCGTGGATCATTGCCAACGCTTTGCTGGGCCACGAGTCGGGGCCGGCGTGGGTTGTGCCGGAGGCCCTGAATGACGAAAAGCGGCATGTCCTCGCCAGAAAGGTCGTCGTCGGCGAACATCCGGAGGCGGTGGCCATGTGGGCCACAGGCCGGGCGCTCGGCAATCCGGACGTCCCGATCGAGGTCGTGATCAGGTCCGGCGACGGAGAATACCGGAAGTCGATGCTCTACCGGCAGATCCGCGGAAGTCCGGAGAACCCCATGTCCGACGGTGAGCTCGCGGCAAAGTTCCTCAGGCTCGTGGGCCGGGTCCGCGGCAGCGAAGCGGCGCACGCGCTCCTTGATGCCTCGAAGGAGATCAGCGCGGTCGAGGACGTTCGGGAGATCACGGCCCGATATTGATGGCTTCGAAGGCGGACCGCTTTGTCCATGTCCGAGATCTCGCCGCAGAACAACCAGGTGCAGCTCGTTTCCTACCCGCGCGGGCTGCCGCAGGAGAGCGATTTCCGCATCGTTCAGGTGCCTGTCCAGAGACCCCGGGACGGCGAGTTTCTTGTTCGCGGAATTTTCCTGTCTCTCGATCCGTGGCAGCGCCTTCGCATGCGCGATCCGGCGGCGTTCCGTGGCCAGTACGGTACACCTGTGCTTCTGAACTCGGTCGTTCCGGGCGCCGTCGTGGGTGAAGTCGTCGAGACCCGCAATCCGGCGTTTCGGGTGGGGGAGATCGTCGAGGCGAAACTGGGCTGGCAATGCTATGCGGTGACCGACGGCGCCGGCGACCGGAAAAACGATGCTGCGGGCCTCGTCAAGGTGGACCCGCGCCGCGCGCCCCTGTCGACCGCCCTGAGCGTCCTCGGTCGCACCGGTATGACGGCGTATTTCTCGCTCCTGGACATCGGCCGAATTCGTCCGGGCGAGACCGTCCTGGTCTCGACGGCGGCCGGCGCAACCGGGAGCGTCGCCGGGCAGATCGCCAGGATCAAGGGCTGTCGGGCCGTCGGCTTGGTCGGCACCACGGAAAAGATGCGATTCGTCGTCGACGACCTGGGTTTCGACGCCGCGATCAACTACCGGGATGAGGACGGTCTCGACCGCGCGTTGTCGGAGGCCTGTCCCCAGGGTGTCGACGTATATCTGGATTTAGTCGGCGGCGGCCTCGCTGACCGCGTGCTGCAGCACATGAACGATCGGGGCCGCTGGGTGGTGATCGGCCACATCGCCGACTACGACAAGCCCGTCGACGGCCACGTCGGGCTGCGGCCGCAAGGCTATATCCTCGGGCGGCGGTTACGCATGGAGGGGTTCGTCGTCCACGACTACGCGGCCCGGTTTTCGGAAGCGGTTTCCCGAATGAGCACCTGGATGTCGGAGGGCCGCCTGCGATATCGGGAGCATGTCACAGAGGGGCTGGAAAACGCGCCCAGCGCCTTCATCGACATGCTTTGCGGCGGGAACATCGGCAAGACGCTGGTGCGTATCGGACAGGACCCAACTCTGTGACCCGACGTCCCTCGGGCGTTACGATCGAACTAAAAGGACGTTGACCAGTGTACTATGAGACCGCAGCTAACGATCACGGACTCCCCCACGATCCTTTTCTGAGCTGTATTGTCCCGCGGCCCATCGGATGGGTGACCACCTGCGACCGGGAGGGCCGGACGAACCTTGCACCGTTCAGCTTCTTCAATGGCGTGGGCACATGCCCGCCGCAGGTCATGTTCAGCACCGTCGGCGCCCACGCGGAGGGTGGGCTCAAAGACAGTTGCGCCAACGCGGAGACGACCGGCGAGTTCGTCATAAACATGGCAACCTGGGCGCTTCGCGAGGAAATGAACCTGACTTCGGCCTATGTGTCCCGTGACGTCGACGAGGCGGCACTCGCCGGGCTCGACATGGCCCCGTCGCGAGTGGTCGCACCGCCCCGGGTGAAGCGATCTCCCATCCATCTGGAGTGCCGGTATTCGATGAGCGTGCGCCTGCCGGCGACGGACCCGGAGGCTGCGGCCACCGTCGTCTTCGGCACGGTCGTCTGCGTTCACATCCAGGACGAGGTATTGACGGACGGGCGGGTCGACGTCACCAAGATCCGGCCCATTTCCCGACTCGGCTACATGGAGTACGCGGCGATCGAACAGACGTTCACGATGGAGCGGCCGGCCGTCGGCGATAGCCCCGGCCATCACCTTAATCGGGAGCTGATGAAGCGAGCCTAGGCGAACGGGAGACAGAGATGCAAACCATCGGGACCGAACGGACCGCTCTCCTCGTGGTCGACATGCAGAACGCCTTCTGCCACCCGCAAGGCTCGCTCAACCAGATGGGCAAGGACACCGCCATGTGCGAGGCGGCCGTGACGCCTTGCCGTCAACTGGTCGATGCCGCCCACAGGTTGGAGCTGCCTGTCATCTACACCCGCAACGTCTACCGCCCGGACTATTCCGACCGCGGGATCATGCCTCATGAAATTCGGCCAGCACTCAAGAACCTCCGCGCCTGCGTCATCGGCACCTGGGACGCGGAACTCGTCGACGAGCTGGTTCCGGAGGAGCGCGACTACGTCTTCGACAAGAACCGTACCAGCGCCTTCTACAACACAGGCGTTGAGACGGTGCTGCGCAATGAAAACATCAGGACGCTCGTGGTTTGCGGCGTCACCAGCAGCATGTGCGTCGAATCGACGGTCCGCGACGCCGGCCAGCGGGACTATCGCACCTTCGTAGTTGCAGACGCGATCGGCGAGCTGGACCAGGAACGGCACGACGCAGCGCTGGTCACCATGGGGTACATGTTTGCGCATGTGGTGACGGTACAGGATGTGCTCGCGGACTGGGGCATACGGGACTAGCCAGCCGCCGGCGCGCGCCGCGCCGGCATGGTCCGGTGATCCGCCTGCTTCCCTTTGCCGGCGTCGAGGAGCCGGCGGCGGAAAAGGCGGGTGCCGGTGTTTCAACCCCGACGGACGGCGGGATCGGCCCCGAACCGCCCAAACCGGTTGTCGAACCTCCGCCTGCCAAATTGCTGCCGAAACGCTTCTTCGCCACCCTCGCCATTGATCTCGATATGGCCGGTCTGAAAGTCGCGCACACTATGGACGGTTTCTTGGTGGAACTCACCAGAACCAAGGGGCCGGGACTTCGAGTGACCTTGGAACTGGAGAGATCGTCGGCCTAGCAGGGCTATCCCGAAGACGTGGCCGACATCGTCAAAGCCAACGTCCGCGACCTCAAGCTAAAGGACGGATTATTCAGGTTCGAGGAGCGAGCCCCCCACGTTGGGGCAATCACAGCGCCGGTTCCATCCAAAACTGCGGCTCCCCGCGCGAAGGCCGAAAGAGGGCTGTCGTGATACACAGGACCCTTCCGCGTGCCGAGCCGTCGATCGGACACCCCCTGGGGCCCCGCCGTCCCGCCGGTCCCATGCCGCATGTTCGACAACATTGCTCCGGATTGAATCCGGTGAAACCGTATCGGAAAACCGATCCGCGATGCCGTCGAGTAGCGAGATTGCGATTTCGGCGGACGCGGTCGTGTCGATGCGCTTCGGCGCCGTGGGCGGCCAGGCGGGTTGGGAGACGATCTTCAACGATGTCATGGGTGTCGCCGCGCACGATTCGGCATATCTGCGGGCACGGTTCGCAGCTTTTCCGCTATGAGAGCTCACCCAAACGACCATGCAGATTGTAGCGTAAAATTGGGGGTGCGCCCTGCCGATATTCTCTTTAATCAAGAAAAATCAAACGGTTATCAGAGTTGTAGGGCGGAAGCCCTCCGCCAGATTGCTTCTCCGGTCGATCAGAAAATTTGAACCAGGTTCCGGCTTCTGCCGCCGTTTCCGGGAGTTGCCCCCACCTCCCCGCTGGCGCCGTCCGCCCCCCTTCCGCTACACTCGCCGCAACAGACCGGGGAGGGACCCATGACATTGTCGCTCGAACAGGCGCGCACGATCATCCGGACGGCGCTGGAGACGCGGGTCGAGATGGGACTGCGGCCGCTCGCCGTAGCTGTGCTCGACGAGCGCGGCGCGCTGGTCGCCTACGAGCAGGAGGACGGCTCGACCCTGCTGCGCGAGCGGGTCGCCCGCGGCAAGGCGATGGGCGCGCTCGGCATGGGCATGAGCTCGCGCCGGCTCGGCGAGATGGGCAACGAGCGGCCGATGTTCATGCAGGCATTGATCGACGCCTCGGGCGGGCAGCTCGTGCCGGTGCCCGGCGGCGTGGTGGTCAAGACGCCGGACGGCCATCTCTACGGCGCGGTCGGCGTTTCGGGCGACACCTCGGACAAGGACGAGGCGGTCGCCGTCGCCGGCATCGAGGCGGCCGGCCTGGTGGCGAAGGTGGATTAGCGCCGGTCCTCTGCGGAAGGCCGGCATGGCGCGGCCCGAAGCGGGCAATGCTTCTCCCCGCCGGGCGCCCGGCTTGCGCTCAGGCGGCCCGCCCCGCAAACGGAACGACCTCGATGGCGTCTTCCCGCCTGCGGGTCCGCGCGATGTCGAAACTGGTCTGCATCCGCATCAGCGTCTCCATGGACACGCCGAATGCCTTCTCGATCCTGAGCGCCATTTCCGGCGAAAGATTCGCACGCTCGTTGAGCAGCGCGGACAGCGCCGGCCGCGTGACCCCCAGCACCCGCGCGGCGTCGGTCACCGACAGGCCCGAAGCCTCTACGATCTCGCTTTTCACGAACCCGCCCGGATGCGCGGGGTTTTTCATCCGGATGCCCTGCGTCGTATCCATCGGCACCTCCCAATGTCCTAATGATAGTCTTCGTAGTCCAGGTCGACGATCTGCCTTCCCGCCGGGTCGATCCGAAACGTAATGCGCCAGTTCTTCGTGACCGACAGGCTCCACACGCCCTTGCGGTCGCCGGCAAGCCGGTGCGCCCGCCAGCCCGGAACCGTGTACAGTTCCTCCTCCCGCTCCATGTCCTGAAGGAACGAAAGCATCCGTCGCAGCCTCGGTACGACCGCGGGCTGAAGCCCGGCGGCATCGTCCTGCTCGATGAACCGGCGGAGCCCCTTGTGAGAGACGTTGCGAATCTTCATCGCCCTGCTTACCGGGTCGATTCGTTTAGTGTCAAGCGACGCATTACGAACACGCTGCCGAAAGGACCGCTCCGGAACAGCCGTCTTGCCGCCCGCAGCCCGGCCGGACTACTTTCCGGTATGCTGCGCTCCGCCGGCATCGAGGCGGCCGGCCTGGTGGCGAAGGTGGACTGAACGGACTCCCGGGGCTGTGTGGCCGCCCCGGGAACGGCACGACATCCAGGCCACCCCGCGCCCCGGGCAAAAAGGCGAACGGGCAAACGGGATGGCGGGCGGCGGCCTGCGCCGCCTTCCGTTCCGGCGAGAGGGAAAGCGGCATGGCATCCGGAAGTTCCGACCGGGATTCGGCCGATCTCCGCCGCCCCGACGCGAAAATCCCGACGCCGCTCGCCACCGGGCTGGCGCTCCAGATCGCAGCGCTCAACCTGCCCGGCGCGGTGCTGATCGCGACCGTCGTGTTCCAGGCGGCCGGCCAGCCCGAGAAGGTTCTGCTCTGGGCGGTGTTCGCCTCGGTCGCGGCGTGCGGCGCGACGACGATGCTCCAGGCGTTCCGGGCCGGCCGGTTCGGCGCCGGCCATATCCTCGCCATCGGAACGCCCGGGGCCGCGATCGCCGTGAGCGTCGCCGCCCTTGCCGCCGGCGGGCCGGGCCTGCTCGTCACGCTGGTGATCGCCCTGGCGCTCTTCCAGTTCGCCTTCTCGGCCCGGCTTTCGCTGTTCCGCCGCGTCCTGACCCCGACCGTCACCGGGACGGTCATGATGCTGACGCCGGTCACGGTCATGCCGGTCATGTTCCAGCAGCTGGAGAATGTGCCGGCCGGCACGCCGGCGGTCGCGGCGCCGCTCTGCGCGCTGACGACCCTGCTCGTCATTGCCGGCCTGGTGCTGAAGGCACGGCAGGGGCTGCGCCTCTGGGCGCCGGTGATCGGCATCGTCGCCGGCTCGGCCGTCGCCGCGATATTCGGTCTATACGATTTCGGGCGCATCGGCCGGGCTGCGTGGATCGGCATTCCGGCGGTCGAATGGCCGGCCCCGGACCTCGGCTTCGGGCCCGAGTTCTGGACGTTGCTGCCGGGGTTCCTGTTCATCGGCCTGGTCTGCACGATCCAGACGGTCAGCGGCGCCGTCGCGATCCAGCGGGTCTGCTGGGGCGGCTCCCGGGCGGTCGATTTCCGGGCGGTCCAGGGCGCGGTCGCGGCCGACGGGGCCGGCAACCTGCTGTCCGGGTTCGCCGGCACGATGCCACTCGGCTTCCGTCCGATGGGCGCGACGATGGTCGAGATCACGGGGATCGGTTCCCGCCGAATCGGGATTGCGCTCGGCGCGGCGACGATCGCCCTGGCCTTCCTGCCCAAGGCGCTGGCCGCAATCCTGGCGATCCCCGGCCCGGTCGCCGCGGCATTCATCACCGTCACCATGGCGGCGATCTTCGTCATCGGCATGAAGATGGTCGTCCAGGACGGTCTCGATTACCGCAAGGGCCTGGTCGCCGGCGTCGGCTTCTGGATCGGCGCGGGTTTCGAAAGCGGCGCGGTTTTCCCGGAGATGGTATCCGGATTTGCCGGCGGATTCCTGCAGAACGGGATGATCGCCGGCGGCGTCGCGGCGATTGCCATGACCCTGTTCGTCGAGCTGGCCAAACCGCGGCGCAGCCGGCTCGAGCTGGCGTTCGATCGCTCGGCCCTGCAGGAGATCCGCGCCTTCGTCGGCGCGTTCGCGGCGCGCAACGGCTGGGCCGGGGATATGGCGGATCGCCTCGACGCGGCGAGCGAAGAGACCGTGCTGACCCTGCTGGACCGGGACGAGGCCGGGGAAGAAGCCGGGGAGGAAGCCGGCGAAGACGCCGAGCCCCGGCGGCTGCTGCTGACCGCCCACCGGGACGGCGCCGCCGCGGTCCTCGAATTCGTGGCTGCGAAGGGCGAGGAGAACCTGCAGGACCGGATCGCGCTGCTCGGCGAGGCCGGCGCCGCCGATTCGATCGAGCGGGAAGTCTCGCTCCGGCTGCTGCGCCATCTTGCATCCTCGGTCCGGCACCAGCAATATTACGACGCCGATATTTTGACCGTGCGGGTCGATCCGGCCCTCGATCCATCCGGGCCGGACGGCGCGCCGGGACAGTCGCAATAACCTTTTCGGGGAGGTACCCATGTATTTTGCAGTTTTTGCCACGGACAATCCGGGCGTTTCACAGCAGCGGAGCGATCTCCAGCCCGATTTCATCGCCTACCTGCGCGATCACCCGGATCATCCGGACGTGACCGTTCACAACGGCGGCCCGACGCTCGCCGAGGACGGCGAGTCGATCATCGGCCTGCTGCTCACGGTCGAGGCTCCGTCGCGCGAGGCGGTCCGGGCCTTCATGGCGGACAGCCCGTTCGGCAGGGCGGGCGTGATCGCCGACCTGGAAGTCCGGCAGTGGGATTGGATGACCGGGCGGCCCGGATAAGTCATCCCCGCGTCCACCGGGCGCGTTCGGCGGCCGGAGGAAAAGCGCGGGATGTTTCCGAAGAACTGCTGGTACGTCGCCGCCTGGGCCCGTGAGGTCCAGCGGCTGCACCCGATGCGCCGGCTGCTGCTCGGCGAACCGGTGGTGCTGTACCGGGCGTCCGACGGCGCGCCCGTCGCGCTGGAAGACCGCTGCTGCCACCGTCACGCCCAGCTTTCCCGCGGCCGGGTGCGCGGCGACCTGATCGAGTGCGCCTATCACGGCCTGCGCTTCGCGCCCGACGGCGCCTGCGTCCACATCCCGAGCCAGGAGCAGATCCCGCCGTCGGCCCGGGTGCGCAGCTATCCGGTCGCCGAAAAACACCACTGGATCTGGATCTGGCCGGGCGATCCGGCGCTGGCCGACGAGAGCCGGATTCCCGATTTCGGCATCATGGACCATCCGGACTGGACCTGGCGCGGCGAGACCCTGGCGGTCGCCGGCAACGCCCTGCTGGTCGTCGAGAACCTGATGGACCTGAGCCATCTGCTCGCGCTGCACCGGACGACGCTCGCCGACACGGCGATTCCCGAGACCGACATCCCGGTCGAGTACCGCATCGACGGCGACAGGATCGAGGTCGACCGCTGGGCGATGGATACGCCGGTGCCGCCCTATTTCCGGCTGCTCGCCGGTTTCGCGCCGGATGCGCGCGTCGACCGCTGGATGAACACGATCTACACGCCGCCGTCCTTCGTGCGCATCGATATCGGCGCCGCCGAGGCCGGCTCCGGCGCCCGCGAGGGCGACCGCAGCAAGGCCGTGACGACCTGGAACCTCAACGCGGTCACGCCGGAGACCGATAGCAGCGCGCACTATTTCTGGGCCCAGGCGCAGGATTTCGCCGGCGGCGACCCGAGCCTCAGCGAGCTCGATTTCGCCCTGGTCCACAAGGCGTTCGAGGAGGACCTCGCGGTCATCGCCGGCCAACAGGAAAATCTCGACCTCGATCCCGCCGCGCCGCGCCTCGACCTCGCCGCCGACCGCGCCGGCCTCCAGGCCCGCCGCATCGTCGAGCGGATGGCGCGGGAGGAAACCGGATAGCGGCGCGGGCAGTGGCGCGAAGACGCTCGTTTCTCCCCGTCGCTTCGACACTTATCTCCCGTCATTTCGACCGAAGCGGCGCAGCCGCGTAGTGGAGAAATCTTTCAGCTACAGTGCCTTGGACCCGGCTCTGCGGGTGAAGGATTTCTCCGCTTCGCCCCGGACAAGTCCTGGGCTTCGGTCGAAATGACGGATCGGGGCGAGGCGGGCGGCCGACGCTGAAATCCGGACCGGGTCGCTGCCGTATCCCGCGATTCGTTGAAGGCGGAACCGCGATGGGATATGACGCGTCGGGCGCGGGCCTCGACCTGGGAAGGACCGGGCGGCGACCCGGCGGAAGACGTGCCGGGCCAGCGCGCTGCACCGACCGGACAACGCCGGCGGAATCATGGAGGGAATTCAATGCGTAAGTTGACCAGAATTGCGGCTTCGGCCGCCGTGCTCGCCGCGCTTGCCGCTGCCCCGGCGCAGGGCGCCGGCTGGAAACCGGCCGGCCCGGTCACGCTTTCGGTCGCCTTCGGCGCCGGCGGCATCACCGACACGCTCGCCCGACTTCTCGCCGACCAGATGGAGAAGGACACCGGCTGGAACATCGTGGTCAAGAACCGGCCCGGCGGCGGCGGCGTCGCCATGCTTTCCGGCCTGTCCCGCGCCAAGCCGGACGGCCTGAATATCGGCATCGCCGTGAACATGCCGATCGTCATGCAGCTCATCGTCCGGCCGGCCAAAATTCCGTTCCGGATCAAGGATTTCGACTATCTCGGCACGGTGGTCTGGGCCCAGTTGGCGATTGTCGCGCTCAAGGACGCGCCCTACAGCGACATGAAAAGCCTCATCGCGTACGCCAAGAAATCCGGCAAGCCGCTGACCGTCGCCCACGACACCAAGCCGCAATCGATGATCATGAACGCCATCGCGCGGTCCGCGGGTATCAAGGTGAAGATGGTGCCGCACAAGAGCGGCGCCGAACAGATGCAGTCCCTGCTGGGCGGCCATGTCGACCTCGCGTTCGGCGGCGGCGCGCATATCCCGTACTACAATGCCGGCAAGATCACCGTCCTCGCCTCGGGCAACCAGAGGCGTCACGGCTATGCGCCGGACATGAAGACGCTGATCGAGCAGGGCCTGAACTACTATGTCGATCCCTTCTTCTATATTTCCGCGCCGAAAGGCCTGAAGCCCGAAACGCGAGCGGCGTTGGCCAAGGCGATCAAAGCGGCGGTCAATTCGGAGAAGATGACCAAGTTCCTGGCGAACACGATGAAGACCGCGCCGACGGACCTCGGCCCCGCCGACACCGAAAAAATGATGTACGGCACCCGCAAGACCATCAAGATTCTGCTGGAGTCGACCAAGTAACCCGGCCGATGGTCAGCCCGGCCGGCAGCCGGCCCGGCCGGCGCCCATGCCGTCGCTCAACCGCCTGACGGGAGTCGCCTGCGCCCTTGCTGGCCTTTGCCTCCTGCTGGTCGTTATCCCGGACCAGGTGGAAGCGATCGAAGACAGCGGGGTGCAGCCGGCCACCGTCCCCACGGCGGTCGCCTGGGTCCTGATGGCGGCCGGCGCCTTTCATGCGCTGTTTCCGACCGGCGACACGCCCTTCGACGGCCCGGAGGCCCTGCGGGCCGGCCTGTTCCTGGCGATCGTCGGGGGCGGCGTCTACCTGATGTCCGAAATCGGCTTCCTGTATGTTGCGCCCGGTCTCGTGCTGGCGATCATGCTGGCGATGGGCGAGCGGCGCTGGTTCGTCCTGTGGATTGCGGCCCTGCCGGTCGGCATCTGGGCGATTCTCGAGTTCTGGCTCAACCGGCCCCTGCCGTGACGCCGCCGGATGTTTGACATCGCAACCATACTGGCCGGCCTCGGCGACGCCGTTACGCCCGTCAACATCCTGTTCGTGGTCCTCGGCGTTGCCGTCGGCCAGTTCGTCGGCGCGGTGCCCGGCATCGGCCCGGTCATCACCATCGCGCTCGCGATCCCCTTTACCTTCGCGCTCAGCCCGCTGTCCGGCATCGCCTTCCTGGTCGGGATCAACAAGGGCGGCCTGGTCGGCGGGGCGATCCCGGCCATCCTGATCAATACGCCGGGGACGCCAGACGCCGCGGCGACCGCGCTCGACGGCTATCCGCTCGCCCGGCAGGGCCGGCCGCTCAAGGCGGCGAAGATGGCGCTCTATTCGTCGGTCACCGGCGACACGTTCAGCGACATCGTGCTGATCACGGTGTCGCCGCCGCTGGCCGTGATCGCCCTGATGATGGGGCCGATCGAGATCGCCTGCCTGCTCATCTTCGCCTTCGCCGTGATCGCGGGGCTGATCGGCAAGTCCCTGGCGAAAGGGATCGTCGCGGCGGCGCTCGGCCTGCTCTGCGCCGCCATCGGACTGGATCCCGAGCATTCGAGCCCGCGGTTCATCTTCGGCGTGCCGGACCTGTTCGACGGCCTGCCGATCGCGTCGGTCGCCATCGGCATGCTGGCTGCCGCGGAAATCTTCCGCCGGCTTGCCGCCAAGCGGAAGAAGATCACGGCCGCAATCACCTTCGACCGGAACCAGCCGCGCGAGGACAGGCGGGTCAGCTGGGCGGAATACTGGGGCTGCCGCTTCACCATCGCCCGGGGCGCGGTGATCGGCACGCTGCTGGGCGCAGCGCCCGGCATCGGCACGACGGCGGCCTCCTTCATGAGCTATGCCTCGGCCAAGCAGACCAGCCGGGAGCCGGAGACCTTCGGCAAGGGCAACATCCATGGCATCGCAGCGACCGAATCGGCCAATTCCGCCGTCATGGGTGCCAACATGATCCCGATGCTGACGCTCGGCATTCCCGGCAGCGTCTCCGCGGCGCTCATCATCGGCGCCCTGATCATCCACGGCATCCAGCCCGGCCCGCTGCTCTTCGAACAGCAGGCGCGGCTGATCTACGGCCTGTTCGGCGCCATGATCATGGCCAATTTCTGCAATTTCTGGATCGGCCTGATCGGCCTGCGCTTGTGGGCCTTCGTGATCCGGGCGCCGGAATCGGCGATCTTCTCGTCCGCCATCGCGCTGTGCATCGTCGGCGTCTATCTCTCGACCGGCACCCTGTTCGGGGTCGCCGTCATGCTGGTCTTCGCCGCGATCGGCTACGCGATGACGTCGCTGGGCTTTTCGGTCGTGATCTTCATCATCGCCTTTTTTCTCGGCAACCGGTTCGAACTGTCGCTCAACCAGTCGCTGACCCTGATCGACGGGGATTTCTCGGTCATGCTCGACCATCCGGTGGCGATCGCCCTGCTGGTTCTCGCCGTCCTGACCGCCTGGTGGCTGGCACGGAAACGGAAACCGGCGCCCGATGCGCCTGACTGACTATCCGGGGGGTATTGAAATGAAACGAACCTACGACGGCGCCTGCCACTGCGGGAAGGTCCGCTTCGAGGTCACCGCCGACATCGACCATGTCCGGGTCTGCGACTGTTCGATCTGCCGGGTGCGCGGCGCGCTCATCCACCGCATGCCGGCGGAGGCGGTGAAAATCCACACGCCGCTCTCCGAGCTGACCCTGTATCAATGGGGGTCCTATACGGGGCGGGACTATTTCTGCCCGGTCTGCGGGATCCTGCCGTTCCGCCGGACCAGCATGCCGACGCAAGGCGAGGTCGACACGGGGTCGGTCCCGTTCGACGGCTGGGCGGTCAACACCCGCTGCCTCAAGGATTTCGACATCTTCGCCGTGCCGCAGAAGCGGATTTACCGCTCGCTGCCCGATGTCGCCGATATCCTGCCGGACAACCGCAACCTGCCGGAATTGGAGTAAGCCTCCGGCGCGCCGGCGACGAGTCAGTTGCCGATTGTGTAGGGGAGGGTTTGAAACCCTTCCCTACGGGCCGCGGGGAACCTCCGGCCAGCGGGAATGGAAGAGGAAGCGCGCCGCAGAAAGGTGTAGCACCGCCTTCCGGTTTGCTGCATGAGTCGCGGAGATCGAACCGGCCCGTCCAGCTGCGTTTCGGGGCAGCATTTTGGGGACCGCGTTCCGGGAGGAAGACATGGACAAGCCGAAGAAGACGGCCGGGAACGGCGGCGCAGAAGCGCAGGCCCGCCCCCGGAAAATCGGGAACAAGCGCTACGAGCAGGAGCTGTTCCGGCTCCAGCTCGAACTCGTGAAGATGCTCGAATGGATCAAGCACGAGGGGCTCAAGGTCGTGGTCGTCTTCGAGGGGCGGGACGCGGCCGGCAAGGGCGGCGTCATCAAGCGCATCACGCAGCATCTGAGTCCGCGCATCTGCCGGGTCGTCGCCCTGCCCGCGCCGACCGAGCGCGAGCAGACCCAGTGGTACTTCCAGCGCTATGTGCCCCACCTGCCCGCCGCCGGCGAGATGGTCCTGTTCGACCGGAGCTGGTACAACCGGGCCGGCGTCGAGCGGGTGATGGGCTTCTGCACCGAAGAGGAGCATCGGGAGTTCCTGCGCTCCTGCCCGGAATTTGAGCGTATGCTCGTGCGCTCCGGCATCATCCTTATCAAGTACTGGTTCTCCGTCTCCGACGAAGAGCAGGAAAAGCGGTTCCAGAGCCGGCTCGAACAGGATCACAAGCGCTGGAAGCTCAGCCCGATGGACCTGGAGTCGCGGCGCCGGTGGGTCGAGTATTCCAGGGCGAAGGACGAGAATTTCGCGCATACGGATATCAAGCAGGCGCCGTGGTACGTAGTCGATGCCGACGTGAAGAAGCACGCGCGGCTGAACTGCATCAGCCACCTCTTGAGCATGATCCCCTACGAAGACCTGACGCCGGAGCCGATCGAGCTGCCGGAGCGCGCGGAGGCCGGCGCCTATGTCCGGCCGCCCTTCTCCGACCAGACGCTGGTCCCGCCGGTCTACCCCGGCGAAGAGTAGCGCCTCACGCCGCCGCAACCTCGACCAGCGTATCGGAGAAGGTCGGGGCGTTGCCGTAGTCGGCGAAGGCCGGTGGGTTGATCGCGTTCACCGTGTAGCCGTTGCGGCTGCCCTTCACCCAGTAGCCCATGGGCACGACGACGACGCCGGGCCGGGCGTCCTCGCTGACCTCGGCCACGGCGTGGAAATCGCCGCGGTCGTTGAACACCCGGACCTCGCTGCCGCCGGCAATTCCCCGTGCCTCGGCGTCCGCCGGGTGGACGATCACCGTCTGCTCGCCGGCGTGATGCAGTTGCGTGCGCAGGTTGCCGTAGGACGAGTTCAGGAAGGCGTGGCTCTTGGGCGAGACCATGTTGAGGGGATAGCGCCCGGCGAGCGCCGGGTTGGTATCGGCTGACTCGTTCTGGGGCACGAAATCCGGCAGCGGATCGAGGGGTTCGCCGGGCTGATGGGCCAGATAGCCCTGGCGGAACAGCGGCAGCACCATGTTGCCGCCCGCCGCCATGGAAGACTTGAACTCGACCTTACCCGAAGGGGTCGGGAAATTGCCTTCGCGGTGGGGCACGAAATCGTCGGGCGTGCCGACCTTGAGGCGCGCGTAGCCGGTCTTGCGCAGGCCGTCGAGGTCGATGCCTTCGAGCACCGGATTGCTCCAGTCCAGCGCGTCGACGGCCATCTCCTCGTCGCTGCGCTGCCAGTAGGGATCGTCGAAGCCCATGGCGCGGGCGAGGCGCCGGAACAGCTCGGTGTTCGGCACCGCCTCGCCGCGCGGCGCGATCGCCGGCTCGTTGAGCGTCAGATAGAGGTGGCCCCAGGAGAACATGATGTCGAACTGTTCGAGCTGGGTCGTTGCCGGCAGGACGATATCGGCATAGCGCGCGGTATCGGTGATGAAATGCTCGCTGACCACGGTGAACAGGTCTTCGCGCGCCAGGCCGCGCAGCACCTTGTCCTGCTCCGGCGCGACCACCGCGGGGTTGGAATTGTAGACGAACAGCGAACTGATCTTCCGGTCCATCTCGCCGGTCAGCGCCGGGCCGAGGCGCCACTGGTTGAGCACCGGCGTGCCTTCGGGAATGAGATCGGGCCGGCTGATATCGTCCCACTTCATCGGGAAGGCCCAGATCGGCATGTGCAGGATGCCGCCGCCGCAGTGGCGCCACGAGCCGACCAGCCCGGGCAGGCACGACAGGGCGCGCACGGCGTTGCCGCCCGACGCGTTGCGCTCGATGGCGACGCCCATGCGGATGACCGACGGCTGCACGGTGGCGAACTCGCGGGCGAGCGTCCGGATGTCGTCTTCGGCGATACCGGTGATCGCGGCGACCCGGTCCGGCGGGAAGCCGGCCGCGCGGGTTTTCAGCTCCTCGTAGCCGACCGTGTATTTCGCGACATAATCGTGGTCGACCAGGTCCTCGGCGATGATGACGTTGATCATGCCGAGCGCCAGGGCGGCATCCGTGCCCGGTTTGATCGGCAGGTGCCAGTCGGCCTGCTTGGCGGTCCGCGTGGCCACGGGATCGATGACCACGACCTTGGCGCCGCGGCGCTGCGCCTCGGCGATGAACGGCCAGTGGTGCAAATTGTTGCTGATCGTGTTGATCGCCCACAGGACGATGTAGCGGGAGTGGACGAAGCTTTCCGGGTCGACCGCGGCGGTCGGGCCGCAGGTCATGAAGAAGGCGGTGATGGCGGCGGAATCGCAGAAGGTACGCTCGGACACCGTCGCGCCCAGCTTGTTGAAAAAGGCGTCGCCGACATTCAGCCCGTTCAGGATGCCCTCGGTCCCGAGATAGCTGTAGGGCAGGATGGCGGCCGGCCCGTCGGCGGCGACGATCTCCTTCCAGCGGCCGGAGATTTCGTCCAGCGCCTCGTCCCAGCTTATCCGCTCGAATTTCCCGTCGCCCTTGGCGCCGGTGCGGCGCAGCGGGGTGAGCACCCGGTTCTCGCTGTAGACCCGGTTCTCGTAGTCGTTGACCTTGACGCACAGGCCGCCCTGGGTGAACGGGTGGTCCGGGTTGCCGCGGACGTTGACGACCTCGCCGTCGCTGACCGTGGTCAGCATCGCGCAGGTGTCGGGGCAATCGTGCGGACAGGCGCTGAATACCGTCTTTTCGGCCATCGGACTTCTCCATAACCCGGGCGCGAAACGAATGTTTCGCAACAATGCAAACGCCGGATGCTATCGCGCCGCGGCGCCTGCCGGCATTACGGCGCTTTGCTGTCCCGTTACATCGTCTTGCTCATTTTCCGCTGCACATCGGCAATTTTCTTGACCGGCTTTTCGGGGCGGTGCCAAGCTTTGCCGCGAACCTGTGCGTCATCGCATCGAACCGCTGCGAGAGGGGGCGGCGTGGTTGGATTGGCCGGACACGGCCGGGCGAAATACACCACCGGAACGCTGCTCGGATCGAGCCGCGACCGGGGATGGGGCGGGCTGCTCGCCGAACGCTGGAGCCATTCGGAAGGCGATCTCGGCGAGGTCCGGCCGCGCGAGACCGAAATCGTCGTCATGCTGGAAGGCGCCGTTCATGTCCGGCGGCGCGGCGATGGCCGGCTGCAGCACCACGATGCGGTGCCCGGCACGGTCTGGCTGTGCCCGGCCGGGATTCGCGAAGACATGATCCGCATCTATGGCGATATCCCGGAGACCGTTCACATGTACCTGCCGGCGTCGCCGCTGGCCGCGACGGCGCTTCGGGAGCTCGATCTCGACCCCGACAATGTCGGACTGCACTATGACGGCGGTTTTCGCGATCCCCTGATCGAGCATATTGCGCGGGCGGTCCAGACGGAGATGGTCGATCCGGCGCCGGGCGGAAAGATGCTGGCCGAGACCCTGGCCGCCGCGCTGGGCGTTCAGATCCTGCGGCATCATTCGAACCTGGAGCCGTCCGCGGTTACGCTGCCCAGCGTCCGTGGCGCGCTCGATCCGCGGCGCCTCCGGCGCGTCGTCGAATTTGTCGAGGCCCATCTCCGCGAAGACCTGACGATCGAGGCGCTCGCGGGCGTGGCCTGCCTCAGCCCGTTCCATTTCGCCCGCGCCTTCAAGGCCGCGACCGGCTCGGCGCCGCGGCGCTACGTCATTGACCGCCGTATCGGGCGCGCCAGGGCGCTGCTGGCCGAGAGCCGGATGCCGCTCGCCGATATCGCGGAAATCTGCGGGTTTTCCTCCCAGCCGCACTTCACCTACTGGTTCAAGCGCCTCGTCGGCACCACGCCGGGGGCGTATCGGGAGGGGTGCGGGTAGGCCGCTCTCGCCGGTCGTTGGATCGGCCGACGTAGTTCAAACACCCTGATCCGTCATATCGACCGGAGCCGTCCACCGGGCGGCGGAGTGGAGATATCTTTCAGCTACCGTGTTCCGGACCGGGCGCCGCGGGTGGAAGATTTCTCCGCTGCGCGGCTGCGCCGCTCCGGTCGAAATGACGGATTGGGAGACCGCGGTCGGCCGGAACGGCGGGTCGGCGGCGCCTATTCGGCAGCTTCGGCCACCGCCGCCTCCGGCACCTCGTAGCTGTCCATCAGCCGGTCGACGACGGCGCCGAAGTCGTCCCAGGGCGCTTCGCGGTAGTTGTGGTTGCGGATGATGAAGGAGGCGCCGGCGTAGAATTTCTCGTATTGCTGCTGGCGCCCGGCGAATTCGCTGCCCACCATGTCCCACACCAGCTTGAACAGCTTCATCCGGTCGAGCGCCGGCAGCTGCGGGGTTTGCCAGAAGGTCTCGAACTGTTCGCGGATCTCCGGGTTGTTCATCACGGTGGCGCTCGCCGGCATCTGGAACACGCCGCCGCCGGACAGCTCGCGCAGCTGGTCGATGATCGCGGAGTATCCCTCCGTGCACCAGTTGAGCGCGGCATACATCATCCGCCGGTTGAAGGTGACGTAGCCGTCCGGCCATTGCTCGGCTGCCTCGATCTGGCCGTGGATCATGCCGGAGAGGGTGGCCTCCAGCGCCACCATGCGGCCCAGCACTTCGAGGACCGCCGGCACCTCGATCGCCCCGGTCGCCTGCGCCACCTTCGAGCACAGGCCGACGATCAGCTCCATCTTCGACCAGTAGCGCACGTTGGACTGGTGGTTGCCGTAGCAGTGCGCCGGCGTCTCGATATAGATGCTGCGCGCCTTGATGGCGTCGTCCATGACGAACACCTTCTCCCACGGCACGAAGACGTTTTCGCACATCACCATGGAATCGGTTTCGTCGAAGCGCCAGGCGAGCGGGCCGTCGAACTCGTTGGAGGTGTTGAGGTTGAGCGGCTGGCGCGACCACAGGGTCAGCCCCGGCGCGCCCACCGGCACGGCGCAGGTCACCGCCTGCTTGACCTGGCTGGGCGCGAGCGGCAGCAGGTTGCCGATCCAGATGTCGTCGCAGAACACCGCGCTGGTCGCCAGCATCTTCATGCCGCTGATCACGATGCCGTCGTCGCGCTCGTCGATTACCGAGAGCGTCGGCACCGGCAGGTTCTGGCGCGTGTAGAATTCCGGGTTGCGCGCCGCCTGGGGCGGCAGCACGGCATAGGTCGCGTAGACATCGTTCCGGCGGCAGTGCTCGTAATAGGCGACCAGGTTGGCGCCGAATTTCCAGTCTTCGGTATCGAAGGCCGACGGCAGGGTCGACATGCCGGTGACGAAGCCGGAGACGTGGTCGGGCGAACGGCCGAACATGCCGTAGGTCATGTCGGCGATGCCCTTGTGGCATTTCAGGCGCTTGCGCAGGTCGTCCTTCGATTTCGCGCGCAGATACCAGGTCGAATAGCGCTCGCCGCCTTCCTCGAAGGAGTAGGTGTCGAGATTTTCCGGCGCCCGCTTGGCGTCGTACATGTCGGCGACGGTCTGCGCCGCCGCGGCAAAGGCCGGATGAGTCGTGACATCGTCGACCTTCTCGCCGCCGAGATAGACCGTCCGGCCGTCGCGCAGCCCCTCCAGATGCTCCCTGCCGGTCTTCAGCATGTCGGCCTCCTAAGTCTTTGTGACGTGCCAGGTTTCGTTGAGTTGCGTGCCCGATTGGCGAAGCACCGTCGATAGCGGACAGAATTTCCCGAGATCGGTCTTCAGCCGCTCGACCAGCGCGTCGCCGCCGCCGGTCGTGAGACGAATCTCGACATCGACCTGAGGAAACGGCACCCGCACCGCCTCTTCCATCATCACTCCGCGCCGGTCGAACCGGGCGGCGACATCGACCGACAGATCGTCGATCCCGAGGCCGATCGCGCCGGCGATCCGGTGCGAAACCACGTTGATGCAGCCGGCTAGCGCGACCATCAGCGTCTCGGTCGGGGTCGCTCCACGGTTGGTGCCGCCGCGCGCTGCTGGTTCATCGACGATGACGTTCAGATCGCGCACGCTCACCTCGGTGCGCGTATGGGTGGCCGCCCTGGCAGACAGCTTCTGCGTGACAACGGATTTCGGTGTAACGGCGATCATGGATGTTTTCCCTCCTCTTCAGCCGCCTTGCGGAAATTCTCGTGTAGCGCGACCTCGTGCTGCGCCCGCGCCGTAGTTCGGGCAAAGCGGTGCAGGAAGCCATGCAGCTGGCCGAATTCCTCGCGCGAGAACCCGTCGAACAGAATATCGTTGATGCGCTGGCGCAACGGCGCCAGCCGGTCGAGCGCCGCCATGCCCGCAGGCGTCAACGTGATCAGCACACGCCGCCGGTCTTGGGGATTCGGGCGCTTCGCGATCAGGCCCTTGGCGATCAGCTTGCCCACCTCGACGGTGACGTGGGAGGCGGCGACGCCCAGATGATCGGCAATGCTCCGGATGCCGATGCCGCCGCGAGCGTGCCCGCGGGCGATCGCCATCAGAATGAAATATTGCGGGCCGCTTGCGCCGATCTCCCTCCCGAAGGCCTCGCGCACCGATTGGAACCCGTTCGCAGTCATGAACAGCGTATAGATCGCCTCGCGAAACCGGTCGTCGGCCAGCCCGTTCGGGCTGTCGTCCAGCAGTTCGGGCCGGCTCACACTCAGCGGCGGCGCGTATCGGTTGGCGAAATCCATGCAGATCAGCAATTTGGTAGGTTACTTAATTATGTAGCATAGTAAAATTTATAGTGTCCACCCCTTTGCCGCTGAACCCCCAATTCGGAAATTCCTACAGTTGCAGATCGCCGTCGAAGGGGCTGGTTTCGTCGTAATAGTGGATTTCGTAGAGCAGGCAGCCGCCCTCGCTCTTGAACGGGCCGTGGTAGATGCCGGGCGGCCGGCAAGCGTAGGTCGGCGCCAGAAAATTCTCGCCGCCCTCACCCTTCTCGTCGTTGCCGACCGTCAGATCGCCATGGACCAGATACACCTCTTCCCAGTGATCGTGAACGAAGGGCACGGTGCTGAAGGCGCCCGGATCGAAGCGCAGGAACCGGGTCCGGCTGCCGGTCTTGCTGTCCTCGTCGATGTCGCTGGCGAGGATTTTCTGTTGCACGCCGTCGTCGGTATAGCCGGGCGGCCGCTCCCAGCCGCTGTCCATGTCGAGCGCGAAGAATTCCATATGGGGCTTGTTGAACGGCATCCTTCCCTCCCCGATCCCGTCTAGCCTTCGACGGGCAGCGGCAGGATCGTGTAACGGTGGCGCAGGCGGCGGCCCAGCACCGGATCTTCCAGTTCCATCTCGAACGCGGCGGACGTGCGGATCTCGCCGTGCACCGCGAGCGTGCCGCCGAACATGGCCGCGCCCTCGGCCAGGCCGCCATAGAGGTCCTGCAATTCCGCGGGCGGGCGCATCGCGGCGGCCGTGCCTTCCTGATACAGGCTGCGCCCGCCGTCTTCCTCGATCCACGAGCGCAGGACCAGATCGTCCCAATGGCCGGCGACGTCCTCGTAGGGCCAGACCGTCGCGCCGATCGGCTTGGCGCACATCTGCTTGGACAGGGACACGCCGACGGTCTCCGCCTGCCGGTCGGTATGGTCGGACCCGACGGCGACATAGTGGCGCCCGCCGAGATTGAGGATAACCGTTTCCGCCTCGCCGCTGGAATGGGGCCCCGAGACCTGGATTTCCGCCGCCGTCGTGAGCAGGCCCGCCGCGACCCGGTAGAACATCGGCACAGTCTTCGGCCTTGCGATGCCGATCGCCTCCAGCTCCGCGATATGGGCTTCCATCGCCTCGCGGTTGCGGCCGGTCCAGCCGGCGATGACCAGTTCGCCGACGCCGCCGGTGAACGGTTCCTCGCCGTCCTGCGTCTGCACCGTCAGATTGAGTTGTGCGGCGCTCTCGCCCATGCGGCCCTCCGGATGCGGTTGTTTCCGTCCGGCGCGGCCGGCGGACGCCCATCCTAGCGCGGATTTCCCGCCCCGGTCACGGCTTGCGTCACGGGCTGTGTCGCGGCCCGTGTCGCCTGCCGTGCATACACTCCTCCCGTCATTTCGACCGGAGCGGTTCGGAGAACCGCGAAGTGGAGAAATCTTTTCGGCACGGCGCATTGACCGTCGCACCGGGAGTAAAGGATTTCTCCGCTCCGCGGCTGCGCCGCTCCGGTCGAAATGACGGGAATGGATGTGCGCAGCCGTCGATTTTCCGAAGCGCACCCATTCCGGTCGGCTTGCCGGCATCGTTCCGATCGCAGAGAGTGCGCGCCGAGATCCGCCGCCGCTCATGCCGTGAAAGGACGCCCATCGATGAGAACGCCCTGTCCGCCTGTGAGAAGGAAGCCCGCCGGATATGGCCGCTGAAAGCGCCGCAACCGGCAATGGCCGCGTCGAAGATGCGCGCCTGCTGACGGGCCGGGCGCGGTTCGTCGACGACCGGGCGCTCGACCGCATGGCGCACGCCGTCTTCGTGCGCAGCCCGGTCGCCCATGCTGAAATCGCCGGCATCGAGACCGGAGAAGCGCGCGCGGCCGGGGCGCCGCTGGTGCTGACGGCCAACGATCTGCCCTTCATCGAACAGACGCTGGTAACGCGCTACGGCCATCCGGACCTGCGGCCCGCCATGATGCCCTTTCTGGCGCGGGGCCGCGTCCGTTTCGTCGGTGAGCCGGTCGCCCTCGTGGTGGCCGGCAGCCGCTACGAGGCCGAGGACCTGGCGGCGCTGGTCGCGGTCGATTACCGGCCGCTGCCCGTCGTCGCTTCCGCTTCGGCCGCGCTGGCCGAGGGCGCGCCGGCGCTGCACGCTGCCTGGCCGGGCAATATCGCAGCGACGTTCATGCACGAGACCGGCGACGCCGGGGCGGCACTGGGCCGGTGTGCCGGCCGGATTGCGCGGCGGTTCGCGTTCGCGCGGCAGGCCCCCGTACCGCTCGAGACGCGCGGCTGCGTCGCCGACTTCGACCCCGGCAGGGCCGCGCTGACCCTGCATATCTCGACCCAGACGCACTATGCCGTGCGCGAGAACCTGGCCGCGATCCTGGACCTTCCGGAAGACGGCGTGCGCGTGGTCGCCGAGGATGTCGGCGGCGGCTTCGGCTCCAAGTCCCGGCCCTATGTCGAGGAAGTCGTTATCGGTCACGCCAGCCGGGTGCTCGGCCGGCCGGTGAAATGGATCGAGGACCGCCTCGAGCATTTCCAGGCGACGACCCATTCGCGCGCAACCGAGACCGACCTGGAAATCGGCTACGATCGCGACGGGCGCATTCTGGCGATGAAGGGCCGGCTTACGGTCGACATCGGCGCCTATGCCTTTACCAGCGGCATCATCACGGCCATGGTCGCATCCGGCCACTGCGCCGGCCCGTACAAGATTCCGAACGTGTCTCTGGAGGTCGTCTGCGTCGGCACCAACAAGACGCCGCTGGCGACCTATCGCGGCGCCGGACAGCCCGAAGCGACCTTCCCCCTCGAAGCCTTGCTCGACATGGCCGCTAGGGACCTCGGGCTGTCCGCCGTCGAAATCAGGGCGCGCAACCTGGTGACGCCGGCCGACATGCCCTACGCGCCGCATATCCCGTACGGCGGCGCCAAGTGCCGCTTCGAAAGCGGCGATTTTCCGGCGCTGCTTCACCGTGCCGCCGCCGGCAGCGGCTATAACGAAACGGTCGAAACCGCCGGGCCGCACGAACGCGCCGCTTGGGGCCTCGCCTGCGGCATCGAGAGCACCGGCTTCGTCGGCTTCGAATCGGCGGATGTCCGGATCGACGGCGCCGGCAACGTCACCGTCCTTTCCGGCATGTCGAGCCAGGGCCAGGGCCAGGCGACGGCCTACGCCGGTGTGTGCGCCGAAACCCTCGGCGTCGATGCCGGCCGCGTGAGCGTCCGCATGGGCGATACCGGGCTCCTGCCGTTCGGCCGCGGCGCCTTCGCCAGCCGCGGCGCGGTCGTCGGCGCCAACGCGGTTGCCGGCGCCGCGCAACGCCTGCGCGAAAAGGTGCTGGGCCATGCCGGCGTGCTGTTGCAGGAAAATCCCGAGAGCCTGTTCCTGGACGCAGGCGAGATCGTCCGTTCCGACGGCGAACGGACCGGGCTGCATCTGGGCGATATCGCGCGGGCGGCGGCTCCCGGCGGTCCGCTGTACGACGGCGATCCGGCGCTGTCTTCGCATTTCGTCTTCGATACGGAAGGGACGCTGACCTTCGCGCTCGCGGTCCACGCAACGAAAGTTGCCGTCGACATGCAGACCGGCCGCTGCCGGATCCTGGACTATTTCATCGTCCACGATGCGGGCCGGCTTCTCGACCGGGCCATCGTCGACGGCCAGATCGTCGGCGGTGCGGTCGACGGGATCGGCGGCGCGATGCTTTCGGAACTGGTCTACGATGGGGACGGCCAGTTGCTGACCGGGACCCTGGCCGACTATGCGGTCATCGCGGCCCCGGACGCGCCGCCCGTGCGGCTGGAGCATCTCCACACGCTTCCGACGACCAATCCGCTCGGCGTGCGCGGCGTCGGCGAAGGCGGCGTCATCCCGGTCGCGCCGGCCATAATGAACGCCGTTTCCCGGGCAATCGACCCCGCCGGCAACGGTCACGCCGCGCCGCTTTGCCGGATTCCGCTGCGGCCGGAGGCCGTGTTGCAGGTGATTCGCCGCGTCCGTTCCAGCCGGTCGGCGTCCCGCGGACAATGATTGCCGCGAGACGGCCGACTAATTGCGCCACGCCTCCTGCCAGGCGGCAAATTCCGACCGCGTGATGCGATAGCGCGCGAAATTGCCGTCGTGCAGGCTGAGAAGTTCCCGTTCGGCGATTTTGCGAAACCTTCCGCGTTCGGCGTCTTCGATGTGCCGGACGGCCCACGCCTCGACTTCGGCAGCGGCCTGCTTCTTGTCCATGCAGGCGCGGATCACGGCTCCGACAAGGTCGCGCAGCGCCGTCCTGTGGCGCATCCGGAAGGGGTCGGGCTCGCCGATGGACTGGCGCACCGCAGCATATCGGATGGCGGAACGCCCGTAGGCCCAGAGAAACAGGTCGCGCAGCAGTTCGGTGCGCTGCAGTTCGTACACGCCGAGTATCGCTTGAATGTACAGGTCCCTCGAAACATCGTCGAACGACAGCGGCGAGAGGTTCGCCTTGATGAGCGGAATGTTGGCGGCAAGCCGCGACACCCGCTTGTTGACGTCGTCGAAGGGTTGCAGATACGGGAAATGCACCATTGCGAAGAAGGCCTGTTCGAACGGGTCTTCAATCGCCGCAGCAGTGACGAGAACCCGATCGAAGCACTCTTCGATCGACTGCGGCAGTTCAAGCGGGTGGAAAACCGAACCGCCGATGCCGACAGCGGCGTATCGAAGGCGGCCGGGCGCATCCTGATCCGGCAGCAGATCGTCCGCCAGGGCCGCGTGGAGATTGAAAATCGTATAGCGGTCGAAGCCGATATCGTCCGCCGCGTCGACGAGGAATTCGATGGCGGCCTTGTGGTTCAGGATCATCAGGGCTTCGCGCGCGTCCCTGCCATCCGCTTCCTGGCCGGCTTCGATCAGGCGTACCGTGTCAAGGAGCGAGTAGGTGTTGCCTTCGAGCCGGCTCGAATTCCACGAAAGGTCGATCAGCAGCCGGCTCAATATCCGCTTGGCATAGGTGCCGGCGGCCTGTTCTACGACTCCGGACCTGCCGGTTTCGGCCAGTTGCGCACGCTCCTCTTCGGAGAGATAGAAGCTCCGGTTCGGCCGGTAGGAGTCGAGGAAAGACCGGTCATAGCCGACCGGTGTCCGCGCTTCGGGCGGCTGACGGACATAGTCCCGGATTTCGGCTCCAGCATCGGAAAGTCGCGGCTCCGCGTCTGGCCGGAAACTGACTGCAGGAGATCCGGAAACTGCCTCGAAGGAGGCCAATATGTCTTTCGGCATTCGATATCGCGCCCGGCGGCCTGAACCCTCTCTCGTCAGGCGATCGGCGTCTACAAGAGCCTTCAGGCGGTGTTGCAAGGTCCGGTGCGGCGGGGCGTCGTACAATACCTGGGCGATCTCCCGCGCGGTCAAACCTTCCCGCTCTCGCCGTACGACGTCTTCGATTGCCCGCAGGTCTGATTCCCGATTTCGCTTCAACGGATGGCGCCTTTGCCGGATTTCGCGGATTTCCGCGCAATATACCAATGATCGCGCAATATAATACCTTTTTGCGCAAATTACAGTTTTATGCGCAATTAAAATTGCGCAAAGAAGCTCTTTATTGCGCGTAAAGCGACGGACCCTGGGCAGGGTCTCTCAACCGATGCTGCGCCGGCAGGGCTTGCAGCGCCCGCGTGGCGGCGGTCGTGTCCGGCCGTGTCCGGCCGTGTCCGGCAGGCCGTTGCCGGAACGAACGGCCTCAGTGCATCGGGACGAAGGCCATGGCGAGCGACGTCTCGATCTCCGTTACCGCCTTCGCGACCTCGCGCCCGATCAGGTCCATCCGGCGGACCTGTTCGATACGCGGCGCCGCCGCCTTCAATTCGCGGCTCGATATCAGGCCCTCGAAGATGCGGCAGACGTCCGCCAGCGAGATGATGATGATGTCGCGCGCGTCCGGAATCTCATCGCTCAGGATCACGCCCATGATGCGGAGTTTCACCTCCTGCACCGTCTTGTAGTCGTCGATCGGGTAGCGCCGCGTCCGCAGCACCCACATGAACCGGTCCTCTTCGCGGTGCAGGATGCCGCGTTCGACGAGCCGGGCGAGGGATCCCTCGCGGATGTTCTCGGCATCGGCCACGGTCTGTTTGATCCAGTACGCCGCGTCGAACGTCTCCTCCGACTCGACAATTCGGGCGAGAGTCGGATCGAGCAGGTCGTCGCCGAGCGGGCTCGGGTCGATCACGAAGAGTTGCTCCGGATCGGTATCGATCCGCCCCTCCATTGCCAGGTCCATAAGCACCGCTCCGGCGAGCGCATATTCGAGCGATAGCGTGGGAACGTCGATGAACCTTCCGCCCTTGTCGTCCAGCAAGAGCAGCATGATCTCTTCCGAGAATCTCAGCATACGGGGGAACTCCTGAGTCGGGATGTGGGCAATCGCGGTGGCTTTGCGGTCGGCCCACCATAGCGCGCCGTTTGCGGCTTGCACAATTCCGTTATACGTCCGTTACACTTTCGACCTTTTCGATATGCCGGAACCGGCCCGGAACGGGAACGCGGGCGCTGCGGTGGCCCGATTGCCCCCGGCCCGGTTTCGCAACCCTGCGCCCCGATCGCCGAAACGTGCGACTCTCGCGGCAAATTCTGTCTCGCCTATCTGGCCCGGCAGCCACTTGAGAAGGCGATCGGGACGAACGACACTCGACCGAAGAATCGCCGGACCTAAGCGCCTTCGGGAGGGCGCCGCCATGAGCTATGCCCATATTTCGGTCGAGCCGATGACGCCGAATATCGGCGCCATGGTCTCGAACGTCGATCTCAATGCCGTGCGGAGCGACGCCGTCTACGAAGAGATCAAGGCGGCGCTGTGGCAATACCACGTCCTGTTCTTCCGCAACCAGCCGATCGAGCCGGAGCCCTATATCCGCTTGGGCGGCCAGTTCGGCGAACTGGAGGAGCACGAGTTCTTCCCGCACATCGAGGGCTATCCCCAGATCCAGACCATCGCCCACGAGGGCTACGACCAGCCGGAAACCGACCGCTGGCACACCGACGTGACGTTCCGCGCCCGGCCGAGCAGCGTCAACCTGCTGCGCGCGGTGAAGCTGCCGCCGTCCGGCGGCGACACCGTCTGGTCGTCGACCGCCGCGGCGTTCGATGCGCTGCCCGACCAGGTCAAGACCATGCTGCTCGGCCTCAAGGCGGATCACGACCTGCCGCACCACCAGCGCCGGATCGATTTCTACCGCCGGGTCGAGGAAGGCCGGATCGGCGGCCAGTCGATGATGAATTCGATGGCGAACGAGCACGAGTTCCGGCTGATCGAGCAGAACCCGATCGTGACCCACCCCGCCGTCATCAACCATCCGGTCACCGGGCGGCTGACCCTGTTCGTCAATTCGATCTGGACCAAAAAGTTCTTCGGCATCCATCTCGATATCAGCGATGCGCTGCTCGCCATGCTCTTCGAATGGGTCAAGAAGCCGGAGTTCCTGGTGCGCTTCCGCTGGGAGACGGATTCGCTGGTGATCTGGGACAATTTCGCGACCCAGCACTACGCGGTGTTCGACTACGCGCCCCACTACCGGGGCATGCACCGGATGACCGCCGGATCGGCCGAGCCGCGCCTCGACATGGCGACGGTTCCGGCGCATCTGCGGCCGCCCGCGGCATCCGCCGGCAACGGCGCCGGGCCGCGCTCGATTATCGACAGCGACAGGCTGGCCGCCGCACCCGCCGCCGAACGGGCCGCGGTCCACGCTGTGTTCAACGCCCTGGACGGCGTCGATCTCGATGCCATCGGCGCGCGCGCAGCCGGCATCTGACCCGCGACGAGCCGGGCCGAAGCCGATGGACAAGGATCTGGAAGCGCTGCAAAGCAGCCGGGACCTGCTGCGCCGCGCCCGCGCCGCGGCGGAGGCGTTCCGGCGCATGCCGCCGGCCCAGGCGATGGCGATTGCCGGCACCGTGGCCAAGGCGGCGGCCGGGCGCGCGCGCCACTATGCCGAATGGGCAGTCCGGGAAACCGGCTTCGGCAAGGTCGAGGACAAGATCGACAAGAACCTCGCCGGCAGCATCCGGATCTACGAGGCGTATTGCGACACCCCGATCGGCGGCATCCGGCAGGACCGGGCGCGCAACGTCGTCGAGATCGGCCGCCCGGCCGGCGTCATCGTCGGCCTGTCCAATTCGACCTCGCCGGTCGGCACCGTCTATTTCAAGGCAATGCTGGCGCTGATGACGCGCAACGCCATCGTGTTCAGCCCGCATCCGGCGGCGCTCGCCTGCACCGCCGACGCGGCGCGTTTTCTCGAAAAGACGGCCCGGCTCGCCGGCGCGCCTGCCGACGCGATCCAGATTCTCGCCGAGCCGACGCTCAAGGCGACCAACGCGCTGATGCAATCCGACGAAACCGACCTGGTGATCGCGACCGGCGGTGCCGCCATGGTGCGCGCGGCCTACAGTTCGGGCAATCCGGCGCTCGGCGTCGGTCCCGGCAACACGCCGGTCTATGTCGACCGGTCGGCCGATCTCGCTTCAGCCGCCGAAAAGATCGTCACCGGCAAGGAATACGATTACGGCACGCCCTGTTCGGCGCCGTCGGTCGTGCTGGCCGACCGGCCGGTGGGGCGCGAACTGCGCGGCCTGCTCGAACAGCAGGGCGCATATTTCTGCTCGGACGAGGAACTGGCGACGCTCGAGGCGGCCGCCTTTCCCGGCGGCCGGCTCAACCCGGCGATCATCGGCCAGCCGGCCGGCCGGGTGGCGCAGATTGCCGGCCTGTCGCTGCCGCCGGAGACCCGTGCCATCGTCGGATTGTTTGAGGATGCCGCTGCCGCCCAGGACTCCGGGAGCGTGCCGCCGATGGCGCGCGAAAAGCTCTCCGTCCTGCTCGGCGCGGCGGCGGTCGACGGGGTTGAGGGCGCCATCGCCGTCGCGCGCTGCATGCTGCGCTCGGCCGGCGCCGGCCACACCGCCGCGATCTTCACCGGCGACCCGGAGCAGGCCGTGCTGTTCGGCGCGGCGCTCGACTATTACCGCATCGTGGTCAACGGCGATCCGACCAACGGCGCGGTCGGCCGCGGCACGGCCCTGCCGGTCACCTTCACCATCGGTACCGGCTTCGCCGGCAAGAGCTCGATCGATCATAACCTCGGCCCCGAAGACCTGATCGACTGGAAGCGGGTCGCATTTCCCGCGGGCGACTCACCGGCCGCGAAGCCCGTCGACGAGCGGACCGAACCGGCCCGCAGCACCGACGCAACGGTGCAGGCGCTGAAGGAAGAAATCCGGCGCATCGTCGCCGAGGAACTGGCGCGGAGCTGAGCCGATGCCGACCCTGCGCTCCTACATCTTCCTCGACCAGCTGCAGCCGCAGACCATGTGCTACATCGGCTCGACGATGCGCGGCTTCCTGCCCCGGCAGCGCGACGCGGCGATGATCGTCGAGGTTGCGCCGGGCATGGATATCGAGTGGCTGACAGACATCGCGCTCAAGCACGACGCGATCCGGCCGGGCAATCTCGTCGTCGAGCGCCAGTTCGGCTATCTGGAGTTTCACGCGAGCGATCCGGCTTCGGTCCGCTCGGCCGGCGCGGCGATCCTGGAGGCGGCCGGCGTTTCGGCGGCCGACGCCATGCCGCCGGAGGTCCTGGCGTCGCGGATCGTCGACCGGATCGACCCCTATCACTCCTTCCTGGTCAACCGGAACAAGCAGGGCAGCATGCTCCTGCCCGGCGACACCCTGTTCATCTTCGAAATGACGCCCTCGGCCAACGCACTGCTGGCCGCCAACGAAGCCGAGAAGGCGGCCGACGTGAAGCTGGTCGACTGCCGGTTCATGGGCGCGGCCGGGCGGCTCTACATGGCCGGCACGGCGTCCGACGTGCGCACCGCCGCCGACGCTGCCAGGTCGGCGCTCGGTGCGGCCCCGGGTGCGGGAGTAGCATAGCGATGGCGGAGCAGACGGACGCGATCCGCAAGCTGGTGCGGGAGGCGATCGCGGAAGCGCAGGGCGCGGAGGCGCCGCCGCCCTCGGCCGCCGGGCAGGGCGTGCCGGTACGCATTCCCGTCGTCATCCGCGACAGCGCCGATGCCGGCCGCCTGGCGCAACTGGCGGGCGCCATCGCCGCTTCGCCCGAACTCGGGCCGCGCCTGAAGAGCGGCGGCATCGCCTTCGATGCGCGGCTGGAAGCGGGCGCAGACGGCCCGGCTGAGGCCGAGGGCCGGGCGGCGTTCGACCGCTTCTTCGCGGCCTTCAACACCGGCGATTTCGACCGGGTGTGGGAGACCGTGACCGACGATTTCGAATGGCGCCTGCCGGGCGGCCCCGATGCGCCCTACACGTCGGCGAAGGGCAAGGCCGCCTTCCGCGATGCCTATACGAAACGCTGGGATTTCCTCAAGCATTTCACCGCGGTCAACGAGGTCATCTTCGTCAGCGGCGACCGGGTCTACCAGCACTACCGGGTCACCGGCACGGGCCCCGACGGCAAGTTCCACGATTTCACCGGCCTCGATTTCTACATCGTGCGCGGCGGCAAGATCGCGCTCAAGGACGCCTACAACAAATCCGTCCCGCCCGGCGGCCGGTCGGGCGCCCCAAAGCGGACCGCGAAACGTCCCGCCACGGGCGGCGCGCGCGCGGCTGCGCCGTCGCTCGATATCGCCGACGGCGTGATTACCGAGTGCAAGGTCGTCGAGGCGGCCCGGCTCGGCACAAGGCTGGCCATCGGCCGGCGCGCCGTCGTCACACCGCTCGCCCGCGACCGCGCCAGGGCCCTCGGCCTGACCATCGAGAGGAGCGACCCATGAAAACCGGCACCGTGGTCGGCCGCGTCTGGGCGACCAAGCGTATCGACCGGCTCCCGGCCGGCGCCCTGCTCGAAATCGAACTGGACGGCCGCGCCAAGGAGCGGGTCATCGCCTTCGATCCGCTCGGCTCCGGCGACGGCGAACGCGTGCTCGTCACCTTCGGCCGTGCCGCAACCAACTGGTTCCCCGAAGGCAAGGCCGTCGTGGACGCCCTGATCGTCGGCTCGCTCGACGAAAACGGCGGTTGAAACATCAAGTTATCCCGAAAACCACCCATCGGAACGGAGGATGGAATGTCTCAGGCTGTAGGAATGATCGAAACGGTCGGCTACGTCGCCGCCTATGCGGCGGCCGATGCCATGGTCAAGGCCGCGAACGTGACCATCGCGGGCCGGGAGCAGGTCGGCGGCGGGCTGGTGGCGGTCAGCGTCACCGGCGATGTCGGCGCGGTCAAGGCGGCGACCGAGGCCGGCGCCGAGGCGGCTTCCCAGGTCGGCGAGGTCAAGTCGGTCCACGTCATCCCGCGCCCGCACGCCGACGTGCAGAAGGCGTTCGCCGGTGGCAAATGAGGGCGGCAAATGACGGCGGCATTTTGCACCGCGGGGGCTACGGCCCGGCGGGTGAGCGGGCGCCATGCCTGAGCTGCGCGTCTACCTGACGCTGAACGGGCTGCAACGCCAGTTCGCGGCCTATCTCAGTTCGCCGGTGCCGGCGCGCGGCTACGTTCCGCTCGAGGGCATGCATTCGCTGATCATCGAGATCGCACCCGGTCTCGTGATCGAGCGGGTGATCGATCTCGCGCTCAAGTCGGTGCCGTCGCTCGAACCGGGCATTCTCGCGGTCGAGCGCCAGTTCGGCGTGCTCGAACTGCACAGCGAGGACCGGCGGGCGCTCGGCCGGGGCGGGCGGGCGATTCTCAAATGGCTCAAGGCCAAACCGGAGGACCAGCTCAAGCCGCGCATCCTGTTCTCCGACATCATCGAGGATGTGACCGACCAGCACGCCGTCATCATCAACCGCTCGAAACAGGCCAACATGATCCTGACCGGCCAGAGCCTGCTGCTGATCGAGTGCGTACCGGCCCTGTTCGGCGCCTTCGTCGCCAACGAGGCCGAACGGGTACAGCCCGGCATAAGCCTGGTCGAATGCCGCATGATCGGCGCCAGCGGCCGGGTCTACATGGCGGGCGATGCGGGCACGCTGCGCGAAGCGCTGGCGCATGTGTCCGAAGCGCTCGCGGCCATCCCCGGCAGAGCGGACTGAGCGCCGCCATGTCCGGCCGAACCCTCACGGTTTGCGTCGCGTCCGCCGATGGTCTTTTATCGGCGCCACGCGTCGACGGAGGGATGCGCCGGGCGGATTGGGGTGTCGGACCCGAAACCAACGACGGTGGCGATCGTGGCCGCCGAGGGAGTCATGTCCTCGGCGATCGCCGGGCCGTTCGATATCCTGTCCAGCGCGGGGTATATCTGGCAGGTGCTGAACGAGGATCCGGCCACGGCCCGGCGTTTCGACGTATCGGTGCTGGCGCGCGAACAGGGGCCGCTGCGCTGCTTTCAGGGCCTGACGGCCCACGCGGACAAGGCGCTGGAGGATATGCCGGCGCCGGACATCGCCTTCGTGCCGACGGTCTTCCTGCCGGCGCTGTTCGAGGAACCGATCGGGATTCCCGACGCCTGGCGGCCGGTCGTCGACTGGCTGGGCGCCGCCTACCGCCGCGGCAGCCTCGTCTGCTCGAACTCGTCCGGGGCGATTTTGCTTGCCGAAGCCGGCCTGCTCGACGGCCGCGCGGCGACCACCCACTGGACGCTGGCGGAGCGCGCGCAGCGGAAATATCCCGCCGTCAGTTTCCAGCCCCATCGGGTGCTGATTCCGGCCGGGCCGCACGACCGTATCGTCACGGCCGGCGGCGGCACCTGCTGGCAGGACCTGGCGCTCTACCTGATCGCGCGCTTCGCCGGGTCGGTGACCGCGGCGCAGACCGCCAAGTCCTTCACGATCTTTCGCAAGGTGCGCGGCCAGCAGCCCTACGCCGAATGGTTCCCGCCGCGCAATCACGGCGATGCCGCGGTCGCACGCGCGCAAGAGGCGCTGCACAGCGGATTTCCGGATGCCGGCGTGATGTCCGCAGCCCTGGCGGCGTCCGGCCTTTCGTCACGCACCTTCAAGCGGCGCTTCAAGGCCGCGACCGGACAGTCCGCGACCGACTACATCCAACACCTGCGGGTCAAGGAGGCCCGCTTTCGCCTGGAGACCACCAACACCAGCATCGAGGACATCGGCGCGCGGATCGGCTATCGGGATGTCGCGTTTTTCCGGACGCTGTTCCGGCGGCTGGTCGGGCTGACGCCCGGCCAGTATCGCGAACAGTTCGGCCTGCTGGAATACCCGGGGGCCGATCCGTTCGATTCCGCCGCCGAACCCTTTGACGCCGAAGCGGCATCGTAGGATGTTCGGCAACTTCGACCGCAAGTCAGGCTCATAATCTTCAGGTTCATCATCACAGGTTCATCATCACCGGGAGGAAACAGATGAAATTCCGTTCGACGATTCTGGCGCTCGGCGCTGCGGCGCTGCTGGCCGCACCGGCCGCACAGGCCCTGGAGCTCAAGCTTTCGATTTCGCCGCCGCCGCAAACGCCGTGGGGCAAATTCGTCATTCGAATTGCCGAGAAGGTCAAGAAGGCCTCGGGCGGCACGTTGACGATCAAGAACTATTTCAACGACCAGCTCGCCGGCAACGAGCAGAACACGATCCGTCAGATCGTACGCGGTCGGGTCGATCTCGGCGCGCACTCCAACACGGGCATTTCGCTGGTCGCTCCAGAATTCGGTCTGCTCGCCACGCCCTTCCTCTGGAAGGACCTGGCGGAAGCCGATTGCGTGGCCGACAAGCATCTGCTGCCGGTCTACGAAGGGCTGCTGCGCAAGGGCGGCGTGGTGCCGCTGACCTGGATGGAGGTCGGCAACCAGATCGTGTTCGCCAAAAAGCAGATCAAGACGCCGGCCGACCTCGCCGGCCTCAAGCTGCGCACGGCGCCGACGCCGACCGATACGATTTACATGAAGGTCGCCGGGGCCAATTCGATACCGATCGGCACGGCAGAGAGCATGCCCGCGCTCAAGACCGGCGTCGTCCAGGCCGCGACCTGGCCTGCCGTTTACGGTATCGCCGTCGGCTATCACAAGGTCGCGCCGTTTGTGACGGTGACCAACCATTCGCACCAGCTCGGCGGGGTCGTTATCAGCAAGAAGGTCTGGGACGGGCTGAACAAGCAGCAGCAGGGATGGCTGCTGACCGCCCACGAGTCGGTCGGTTTCCTGCGTAAGGCAGTGCGGGGCGCAGAAGCCGCATTGCTCGGCAAGATCGCCAAGGGCGGCGCGACGGTCTACCGGCCGAACGCGGCGGAAATGAAGGCCTGGCGCGCCAAGGCGCCGGCCGCCCAAGAGCAGATCATCAAGGATTTCGGCGGCCAGTCGGCCGAGGTCTGGAAGCGTCTGCAGGCTGCCCGCAAGGCCTGCGCCGCTTGACCGGCGATACGACCGCATGCGCAGCGGCCTAGCCCGCGCGCTGCGCACGCTCTACTGGTTCGAGGCAGGGCTCGCCACCGCCGCCTATGCGGGGGTGGCGGGCCTGCTTCTTGCCGATGTCCTGTCGCGGGAATTTCTCGGCGAAGCGATCTGGGGCGCCCAGAAGATCGCCGTTTTCGGCGCGATCGTCGCCGGCTTCCTCGGCCTGGTGCTCTCGACCGCGTCGAACAGCCATCTGCGTCCGCAATTCGCCGACGGCTGGTTCCCGCGTGCCTGGAGCCCGGGCGTCAGCCGCATCGGAGATGTTTTCTCCGGCGTGCTCTATGTCGGGTTCGCCATCGTCGCGGTCGGCTATGTCGAGGAAAGCATCGCCGCCAGGGAACGCGCTGCGGTGCTGTATACGCCGCTGTGGCCGATCCAGATCGTCCTGCCCTACGCCTTCTTCTCTTCGGCGGTGCGGCATTTCTCTTTTGCCGCCTTTCCGGAGCTAAAGCCCGAGGCGCGGCCCGAAGGGGCCTGACTCCGTGGAGGCGCTCGGCCTGATCGGCCTCGTCCTGCTGCTCCTGGCATTCCGGCAGAACGTCATCCTGATCCTGCTGACGGCGACCGCCTACGTCCATCTGGTCTGGGGCGACGGCCGGATCTCCTATCTCGTCGACGACATGTGGGGCAGCCTCAACAACGAGGTTCTGCTCGCGATTCCCATGTTCATCGCCGCGGGCAACGTCATGACGCGCGGTTCGATTGCCGAGCGGCTGATCGAGGTCATGCGGGTCCTGACCCAATGGCTGCCCGGCGGGCTGGCGGTCGCGACGATCCTGTCCTGCGCCGTCTTCGCCGCCATCTCCGGCTCGTCGCCGGTCACATTGCTGGCGGTCGGCACCATCCTCTATCCCGCCCTGCTGCGCGAAGGCTATTCCCGGAGTTTCTCGCTCGGCGCGCTGACCTCGGGCGGCACGCTCGGCATCATCATCCCGCCGTCAATCCCGCTCATCCTCTACGGCATCGTCACCGAGAAATCGATTTCCGACCTGTTCACGGCCGGCATCGTGCCCGGCATCCTGCTGACCGCGGTGCTCGGCGTCTATGCCTTGTGGATGAACCGTCACCTGCCTTCGAAGCCCTGGGAATTCCACGCGATCGCTGTGGCGCTGCGCAGGGGCATTTGGGCGCTGCTGCTGCCGGTCGTTTTGCTCGGCGGCATCTACACCGGCTATTTCTCGGCGACCGAGGCTGCAGCGGTCGCATTGGGCTACGCCCTGTTCATCGAAATCTTCGTGCACCGCGAAATGCGGGTCCGGGATTTCTTCAACACGTCGGTCGAGACGGCGAAGCTGCTCGGCACGCTGTTCCCCATCGTCGCGGTCGCGCTCAGCATCAAGTCGCTGCTTACCGTCGAGCAGGTGCCCCACGCGCTGGCCGAATGGATCGGCACAATCGTCAGCGACCCGGTCACCTTCCTGCTGGCGATGAATGTGCTGCTGCTGCTCGTCGGCTGCTTCATCGACGTGATCTCGGCGATCCTGATCCTCGGCCCTCTGATGCTCGGCATCGCGGGAACCTACGGCATCGATCCGATCCACCTCGGCATCATCATGGTGATCAACCTGGAGGTCGGCTTCCTGACGCCGCCGGTCGGGCTCAACCTGATCGTCGCCACGACCGCCTTCCGTGAATCCTTCCTGCTGGTCTGCCGGGCCGTCCTGCCCTTCATCGCGCTGATCCTGGCGGTGCTGATGGTCGTGACCTTCGTGCCCGAACTGTCGCTGTTCCTGATCCGGTAGCCGCGCCGATACCGGCGTGAATTCGCACCTTCGCGGGGATTGGCGAATTCGCGGCCGCCGGGCCGCTCGCGACTTGTTTCAGGGTTTCAAGGCTCGCCGGCGCGGACGACTCAAGCAGCGTTCCGGCGTCCGCTACCAAAATCCGCAACGCGTTCCGTTTCGGGGGCGGTTCCGGCATACTGGCCGCCGGGCTCGACCGTTTCGCCCGTCCCGCGCAAATCATATGCTCGACCGATGCAGGTAACGCCTGAGGCCGCTTCCGCCCTGTGGCGTCCATTCCGCAAAGTGGACGGCGCAAGGGTCTTTCATGTCGATCTGACGGCCGACATCGCGCGCGAATCCGAAGCGCTCGATTGGCTCGACGAAGCGGAGCGGTCGCGCCGGCTCCGGTTCCTGTACCCCCGGCCGCGCCGCGAGTTCACCCTGTGCCGCGCCGCGCTCCGGGCGCTCCTCTGCCGGGAACTCGGCTGCAACAACGGCGATCTTTCGTTTGAAAAGGCAAGATTCGGCAAGCCATTCGCCCGAATCTGCGGGGTTCCGGCCCGCGTGGCCTTCAACGTCAGCCATAGCGGCCGGCACGGCCTGATCGCACTGGCCGCCGGGGGGCGAATCGGGGTCGATGTGGAAGAGCGCTCCACCCGCCGCGAGCTGGACGGTTACATCCGGCTCCTGTTCGCGCCGCAGGAGCGCGCGGAACTGGAGGAAGCGAACGGCGACGGCAAGGTCGAACTGTTCTATCGCCTCTGGACCCTGAAAGAGGCGCTGGTCAAGGCTGTCGGCGCGGGCCTGTCGCTGGATACCGCGAAGTTCGAGATTCCGCCGGCCATGGTTCGGGGCGCGCCGGTGAGCCTGTTCAGCTTCCCCGAAACGCCGTCGGTCCGATGGCGTCTCGACTATATCGGCGATATCCGGTTTGCCGCCGCGATCGCCCGGGAGTCGGTCGATCCTTGCGATCCGCTCCGTTATGTGGAGCATTGAACGCGGCGGCGCAGGTTTCTGTACGGATGAGCCGTCCGTAATCGCCAACAGGGGTCAGGACGCGGTGAGCTTGCACATATCGTTCTGCTTTCGGTCGTTCCGTTTTCGGTCGTTCCGTTTTCGGGGCCTTTGCCCGGGTTCCGCACCGCCATGAGCAGGAAGCAGGCGCCCGACGGTCAGGGTCTTCGCTTCGAGGCAGACGAACCTGCACCGGCCGCGCTCACCTTCGGGCTCGGACTGCAGCTTGCCGTCCTGACCGTCACGGTCCCGATCGTCATTCCGACGGCCGTGATGCGCATCGGCGGCGCCGGAGACGCCTACCTGGCGTGGGCGGTGTTCGCCGCCGTCGCGATCAGCGGCATCGCGACGGCGCTCCAGGCTTTTCGCTTCGGCAGGATCGGCGGCGGCCACATGCTCGTGATGGGCAGTTCGGCGGCGTTCATCGGAGTCAGCATCACGGCTGTCGAGAAAGGCGGCCCGGCGATGCTCGCAACCCTCGTCGTCATCGGAGGGCTTTTCCAGCTCCTGCTCTCCGCCCGCCTCGCGGTGTTCCGGAAGATCCTGACCCCGGCGGTTTCCGGCACCGTGATCATGCTCATTCCGGTCACGGTCATGCCGATCCTGTTCCGGATGCTGGACGACGTTCCGCAGGGCAGCCCGGACCATGCGGCGCCATCGATCGCGCTCGTCACGATTCTCGCAATTCTCGGCGTTTCGCTGAAGGGAACGGCGATGCTCCGGCTGTGGGCGCCCATCGTCGGCGTCGTCGCCGGTACCGCGGTCGCGGCATTCTTCGGCCTCTACGATCTGGACCGTATCGCCGCGGCATCCTGGATCGGGCTGCCGAGCGCCGAAATGCCGGGCCTGGATCTGGATTTCGGACCCGTCTTCTGGGCCTTGCTTCCGGCCTTCCTGCTGACTGCCGTGATCGGCACGATCCGGGCGATGAGCAGCAATGCGGCGCTCCAGCAGGTTTCCTGGCGTCGGAAACGGCCGGTGGATTTCCGCGCGGTGCAAGGCACGGTCACCGTCGACGGAATGAGCAACCTATTGTGCGGCCTCGCCGGAACCGTCCCGAACACGACCTATTCGCTCGCCGCCCCGCTCATTGAGATCACCGGGGTCGCGGCGCGGGTCGTCGCGGTCGCCACGGGGGCGGTCTTCCTTGTGCTGGCATTCCTGCCCAAGGCGCTGGCGGTCGTGCTGGCGATACCGGGCCCGGTCGTCGCCGCCTATCTCCTCGTCCTTGTTGCGATGCTGTTCATGGTCGGCATCGGAATGGTGATGCAGGACGGCATGGACTACCGCAAGGGCATGGTGGTCGGGGTGTCCTTCTGGCTCGGAGTCGGATTCCAGAACGGCGCGATCTACCCCGAACTGGTATCCGAATTCGCCGGCGGAATATTCTCGAACGGGATCACTTCCGGCGGTCTCGTCGCGATCGTCATGACCTGGATCGTGGATTTTCTCGGACCCCGCCCGGTTCGCACGGAAACAGAGTTTGGCATTGCCGCCTTGCCGAAAATCCGCGATTTCCTCGCCGGTTTTGCGGCGCGCAACCGCTGGGAGAACGCCATGGCAGACCGGCTCGACGCCGTTGGCGAGGAGACGCTGTTGACGCTTCTCGGGCCGGAAGACCGATCCGGGGCGCCCGGCCGGGCGCGGCGCCTGCGGCTGTCCGCGTCGAAGGGCGAAGACGGCGCGCTGCTTGAATTTGTCGTCGCGCCGAGAGGGGAAAATGTGCAGGAGCGACTCGCCGTGCTCGACGCCCGGGGCGAAGAAACGCCGGTCGAGCAGGAGGTCTCGCTTCGTCTGTTGCGCCACCTGGCCTCGTCGGTGCGCCACCAGCAATACCACGACACGGATATCGTGACCGTCCAGGTGAAATACCCGGCGCTCGGAAGTAGCAGAGTAAAGTAGCGGCCGGGCAGACTTCATGTAGACTGCACGGCGGGAAGCGGGGGTGCGGATCGTGAGCGAAATCTACAACGCCATCGGGCTGCAGACCGATACGGTCGACTGCAAGTTCCGGGTCGCGGACGCGCCGGATTACGAGCGCAACCTGCGCCATCTCGATCACATGATCGACATGGCGGTCCTCCATTCGATGGAATACCGCCCGCGCCTGCTGGCCCTCTGCGAAGGCGCGATCCAGGGCTTCCCGGACGAATTCCATGACTGGGAATCGGCGGACTACGCGCGCAGCGGCGCCATCGACATCCCCGGCCCGGTCACCGACCGCCTGGCGGAAAAGGCGGTCAAGTGGGGTCTCTACCTGATCGGCCAGGCCAAGGCGCGGATGGCGGAGTTTCCCGACCGGTTCTTCAACACCGCTTTCATCATCGATCCGTCCGGTGCCGTCGTTCACGTCCATCGCAAGAATGTCGTGTTCACCATCGAGCACACGACGACGCCCCACGATGTCTGGGACCAGTGGGTTGCGATGTTCGGCGACGGGCTCGACGCCTTCTTCCCGGTCGCGCAGACGCCGATCGGCAATATCGGCTGCCTGATCTGCATGGAGGGCAACTATCCGGAACTGGCGCGCGGCCTGATGATGAACGGCGCCGAAATCGTTTACCGGCCGAGTTCCATCGAGAACAAGATCTCGACCGGCGTCTGGCAGGTCCAGAACCAGGCGCGGGCGCTGGACAACAACTGCTATGTCATCGCGCCCAACACCGGCTACCACACCGTCGATGCGGCGGGCACCCGCGGCTTCGTGACCGGCGGCCATCCCATGATCGTCGATTATCGCGGCCAGATCGCGCACGAAATCCGCACCCAGGGCGACGCCTTCGTCGCCGCGCCGGTCAATATCGAGGGGCTGCGCCAGCACCGCGCCAACGCGCGCCAGAACAACTGGGCGCCGCACATGAAGACCGAGCTCTACCGGCTGGTCTACGACAAGGTGGTCTGGCCGAAGAACCTGGCGGCGCACCGGCCGCCGCAGCGCCGCGAGGCGACCGACGAAATCTATTTCCAGACCATCCGGCGCCTGCAGGAAACCGGCGTGCAGGTGCCGCCGGCGGCGGTTTCGGGCCAGTCGGATACCGGCGGCGCAGCGGCCGGGTCGTCGCTCCGCGAGCACATTCTCGGGCGGGTATCCGAGATGGGAGAGAGCGAGCGAACCGGGCCGCCGGTTCCGAAGCTGCGGGTGGTGGGCAGCGACGAAGTGGCCGGCGGGCCGAAGGAAACCGCAATCGTCCCCGACCAGGCCGCGGAATAGTAGACTTCGCGAAAAGGCCGCCGGCCGGCGGCAGCCCGGATCACCGGCCGAGGGCCGGCACGCCGAGCAGGTTCGAGACCAGCGGCACCTGTGCCAGCGCCCATTTCATTTCCTGCTTCTCGAACCCGTTGAGCTCCGACGGCGCGACTTTGTTGGACAGCGCCTCACCGGCGTCGATATCGCGCAACTGCTGCCCGAGAATCAGGCTCAGCAGGATACGGTGCGCCCCGACGAGATCGTCGACGTCCTTTCCCGACACCGTCTCGATCCCGCGTGCGGCAGCGAGCCGCTTCGGCGTCGTGCGCGCCTCGACGCCGTGCATCAACGCGATCACCCGCGCGGCCGAGAAGATCGGCATGATCCCGCCGATCTTGAGATCGACCCGGCCGGCTTCCGTCCTGAACCGTCCGAACATGCCGACCGGCGTATCGAAATTCCCGGCCGAGATGGCGAGGAACTTGTGGAAATTCCTGGCCTGCCGGGCCAGTTCGAGCGCTTCGGCGCGCAGGCTGTCGGCCATGTCCCTCGCGCCGAGCACGGCCTGGGCGTCGAAGAAGATATCGCAGTTGAGCAGGTCCTCGGCGCGCGACCGACCGATCCAGGACCGGACGGTCTCCCGCCAGACGCCGAGCGGCTTACGCCAGGCGGCGTTGGAAGCCATGATGCCGCCGGGACAGTAGATCACGCCGGTCTCGTCGAGGATGTCGGCGGTCCGCCGGCCCAGTTGCTCGAACCATTCGTCGGCGCCGTCCGGGGCGTCGTCGGCATAGATGAGCGCGTTGTCCTGATCCATCGCCAGCAGACTCTCGCCGCGGCCGCCGGAGCCGAGTACGAGCAGGGCGTAGGGCGCCGGCGCTTCGCCCAGACCGGCTTCGGCCATTTCCGCCGCCGCCAGCTCGCATGCCCGTGCGGTCAGGGCCCGCAATTCGCGCGAGATCATCGAGGCGATGCTCCGCGCGTCGACCTCCTCGAACACCAGGGCGCGGGCGACCGCCGTGAGCTGCGACCAGACCCGGCCCAGTTCGAAGCGCGACCGGGCCGATTCGATGCTGTCGCCCAGGGCGACCGCGTCGCCGGCCCGCTGGCGCAGCAGGTCCCGCGCGCTCAGCGCGCCGCACAGCGCGCCGCTTTCGTCCACGACGCCGAGATGCCGGAAGCCGCCGCCCGACATCCGGGCGATCGCCCGGTAGACGAATTCATCCTTGTGGATCGTCACCAGCGGGCGCTGGCCGAGATTGCCGACCGGTGCGTCGAGCGCCGCCGGACCGTCCCGGTCGATCGCCCGCATGATGTCCCGCTCGGTCACGATACCGTCCCCGCTTCCGTTCGGGCCGTCGGCGGTTTCCGGCGGCAGGAACAGGGAACTGACCTTCCTTTCCATCATCGCGGCGAGCGCCGCCCTGACCGGCCGGTCGTTGTCGACCGTGAGCGGCGGTGTCTTCATCAGGTCGGCGACGCGGTGGCGGTAGGCGAAGCTGTCGATCCGGACGTATTCGGCGATCCGGCTCCCGTCGCGCGCGTCGCCGCTCTGTCCCATGTCGTGCCAGCCGGATTGCGCTTCTTCCGTCATCCGGGCCGAGAGCGCGCGGACGGCCCGCTCGGCCTGGGCCAGCGTCACGATCCCCTTTTCCCGCAGTTTCGGCACGACGGCGCGGTAGATTTCCGCAGCGGCCCGGGCATCGCCCAGCGCGCGGTGCCGCCCGGACAGCTCCACGCCCAGCCAGCCCGCCGCCGTTTCGAGCGACTTCTCGGGCAGGGCAGGAGCCACCAGATCGACCAGATGCCCGACGTCGAGGGACCGCGGCGGCTGCCACGGCAGGCCATGGCGTTCGTGCTCGGCCTTCAACACCGCCAGATCGAAACCGACGGAATAGCCGATCACGACCGTCGGCCCGGCCCATGCCGCAAATTCGGCCATGCGCTCCGGAAACGAGGGCGCACCGGCGACATCGGCATCGGCGATACCGTGGATTCCGGTCGAGGAGGCCGGGATCGGAATGCCGGGATCGACCAGTTCGGAAAAAACGCGCTGCGCGCCCGGCGCGCAGGTTTCCAGGCCGACCGCGCCGATCTCGACGATCCGGACTTTCCCGACATCGAGGCCGGTGGTTTCCGTATCGATGGCGACGGCCGGAATGCTGGCAAGCGGCATGCCGGAGAGTCCGCCCGATGTGGCCCGAAAGCTCATATGCGGCCTCGAACGCTACAGCCCGGCGCCGCTCCGCCAGTCGATCGCGATCCTGTCGGGAACCGCGCGGTCCCGAAAGGCGGTGCGGACCTCGCGCCATTTGTTGCCGATCGACGTGGCGACGATCTTTCGGTCGAGCTTCTTGAAATCGTCGATGACCGGCGCGAAGCGCGTCAGGTCGACCGGACTGAGGGAAAAAGCCACGTCACTGGCCGTCGCGGTGGCCCAGTCCGTTTCGCGCAGCCGCTGTTCGAACCGTTCGTAGGCGTCGGCCGGAACCATTTTGCCGTCGACGTCCGCCAGGCCGCCGCGCATCCCGAGGTCGAAGCATTGCCGCGCCATGGCTTCGGCTTCCGTCCGGGTCAGGCGGCCCGACTCCGCGACGTTCGCAACGACGTAGACCGTCAGGTCCGACAGGCAGGAGACAAACACTTTTACCGACGAAGCCTGTATCGACTGAGCAAATATTTCATCAGTGAAATATTCGCGAAATTGTGTGCCCATACGGGCTTTCAGGTATCCGAACAGTGATGTTTGCGCCACGAACGAAGCGCGTGTCCGGGCAAAAAGATACAAATTCTCGACCGATTCTATCGGTGTGCGGTCGAATCGCTCGGCGATACTCTTTATAGGGCCGGACAGTGTTTGAAGAAGAGAGAGGATCATCGCAGAAATTTAATCTACGACTTAATGTGTGAGAATCATGGTACCTTGACACATTTCTTTGTCACCGTATAAATTTCCCGCTCCGTGTGCCCGGTCCGGAGATTGCCGGGATACACCACGGAATCGCTTTCGAACATATCTCAGAGGATGGTGCCGCATGTCCGATTCGTCAGGCCAGCGGACGCGCCATTGGGAGAGGACCAGAACCCTTACGATCATCGTCCTGATCATATGGTTCATTTTCTCCCTTCTGGTGCATTGGTTCGCTAAGAGCCTAAACGGGGTTTCCTTCATCGGATTCCCGTTGGGCTACTATCTCGCAGTCCAGGGCTCGCTGATCATTTTCGTGCTGCTGATCTTCTACCAGAACTGGCAGCAGGACAAGATCGACGCTGATGCGGGTCTCTCCGGCGACGAAACCGAAGGGTAGGGGAGACCGTCATGTTCAAAGGGAACTTCATCGAGAACCTGCCGAAAATTTACGGCATGTACACCGGCGGCTTCGTCGTCTTCATCATTCTGATGGCGATCCTGGAGCAGGCGGGCCTGGGCGCCGACACCATCGGCATCCTGTTCGTCATCTTCACGGTCGTCATCTACGCCGCGATCGGCTGGCTGTCGCGCACCATGCAGGTGTCGGCCTACTATGTCGCCGGCCGCGAAGTGCCGCCCGTGTTCAACGGGATGGCGACGGCGGCGGACTGGATGTCCGGCGCGTCCTTCGTGGCGCTGGCCGGCGGCATCTATTTCGGCGGACACGGTTACCTCGCCTTCGTCGTCGGCTGGACCGGCGGCTATGTGCTGGTGAACGCGCTGCTCGCGCCGTATCTGCGCAAGTTCGGCTGCTACACGGTGCCCGACTTCATCGGAACCCGTTACGGCGGCAACACGGCGCGGTTCGTGGCCGTTATCATCCTGGTTGTGACGTCCTTCACTTATGTGACGGCGCAGATCAACGCCACCGGAACGATCGCGGCGCGCGCGCTGCACATCCCGTTCGAGGTCGGCGTCTGGTTCGGCCTGCTGGGTATCCTGCTCTGCTCGATGCTCGGCGGCATGCGCGCAGTGACCTGGACGCAGGTGGCGCAGTATATCGTGCTGATCATCGCCTACCTCGTGCCGGTCATCTGGATGTCCAACGCGCAGGGCTTCGGCATCATTCCGCACTTCACCTACGGCGAAGCCGTGGCGCGGATCACGGAGCTTGAGCCGACGCTGAATGTCGGCGCCGCTGCCGTCGAAAAGGTGCCGGGGGTGAGAATTCTCACCAGCCTGCACAACGCACCCGGTGACGCTGCGCACAGCTGGCAGTTCGTGACCCTGGCACTCTGCATGATGGCAGGGACCGCGTCGCTGCCGCACATCCTGATGCGCTACTTCACGACGCCGACCGTTCGCGCGGCGCGGCGTTCCGTGTCCTTCTCGCTGTTCTTCATCTTCCTGCTGTACTTCACGGCGCCGGCCCTGGCCACGCTGACCAAGCTGCAGCTGTTCGATCCCAACCTCGCGACCAGCATCATCGGCAAATCCGTTGCGGATGTGAGCAATCTCGAATGGGTCAAGAACTGGGTCGACGTGAAGATGCTGGCGATAACGGATGGCAACAAGGATGGCATCCTGCAGGTCAACGAGTTCTTCATGCGGCCCGACATCGTCGTGCTGGCCACGCCGGAAATCGCGGGGCTGCCGTATGTGATCTCGGGCCTGGTCGCGGCAGGCGGCATGGCGGCCGCCATGTCGACGGCGGACGGGCTGCTGCTCGCCATCGCCAACGCGCTGAGCCACGATCTGTACTACAAGATCATCGATCCGAAGGCCGACACCGCGCGGCGCCTGATCGTCGCCCGCGTGTTGCTGATCGTGATCGGTGCGCTCGGCGCTATCGTCGCCAGTTTCCAGCTAACCGGTATTCTGGGGGCGGTCGCCTGGGCCTTCTGCTTCGCCTGCTCGGGCCTGTTCTTCCCGCTCGTCCTGGGTGTCTGGTGGAAACGGGCAACGACGGCGGGCGCGATTGCGGGCATGGTCCTCGGCTTCGGGGCCGGGTCGGTCTACCTCTGGTGGACCTACACCACCGGTCAAACGCTGTTCGAGCTGAACCATCTCCGGTTCGGCATCATCGGCATGCCGGTCAGCCTGGTGGCGATGGTCGTCGTCAGCCTGATGACCCCGGCGCCGAGCGACGAGGTTCAGCAGATGGTGGACAATACCCGCGATCCAAGCGGGTCCGCGATCCTCGAAGCTTCGCACTGACGCCAACCAACCGAAACTGCACCGGGGGCGGAACCCAGTTCCGCCCCCGAATTTTTTGCGCGCGCTCGGAACCTTGTTCCGCTCCCGAAAATTCCTATGCTGCCGGCGCAGCGCGAAACGAGAGATGGAATATGCCTGCAGGAATCCCGATCTGGGCGATAGGCCTGGACTATGTCCTGGGCGCGATCATGTGGACGCTGATCGGCCGCTTCGGCATGAACATCTTCCTGCCGACGAATTCTCCCTTCTTTTTTATGAAGGCCTTCGTGAAGATCACGGACCCGTTCCTCCGGGTCTTCAAGCCGATCACGCCCGGCTTCATCATCGAGCCGATGATCCCGCTCTACGTCGCCTGGTTCTTCTATATGATCCGCTTCTTCCTGATGCCGTGGCTGCTGGGCTATTCGGTCCTGGGCATGCTGTCCTTCCCGCTGGAGGACGATTTCGCCGGCTGGCTCTACCGCACCTTCGGGCCGTTGATGCCGTAGCCCGGTCGAAAGGCGGTACCGCCATGGCAATTTCCTGCCGGCGGTTCGGCACCGGGGCGGGGATGCTGTTGGGTCCCGGCCTGTCCCTGTGGTTGAATGCGCCAACACCGTTCCTGGAGACCCGCCATGCTGCCCTCATCCCCGTCCGAATCGTCCGTGGGCGACGATGCGCGCCCGGCCTACGACTATGCGGGCCTCGTCGCGGGCCTGAACCGCTATCTGCGCTTGCGCACGACGCCCATCGGCATGAAGCTGTTCGAAACGGTCGAGGCCATGGAGGCGGTGCCGCGCATCCGGCGGCCCGGGGGCACGATCCACACGACCGACCAGATCGTCGCCCAGGCCTGCCGTCTCAACTGGACGGTCGGCATCACCCAGGAGGATCTGGTCGGCGCCCAGTGCGGCGCGGTGATCGGCCTGCATCCGCAGAACCCGGAATGGCTTTCCGGCGAGCATATGGCCGGCGTGTGGTTCGAGACATCGGCCGATGCTGCCGCCCACCAGGAAGCGATGGATGTGGTCCCGCACGGAACCTACGCCGCAATGGCGGTTTCGCCGCTCGCCGCCGGCCGGCTCGATCCGCCGGACATCTGCCTGATCTACGGCACGCCGGCCCAGATGATTCTGTTCATCAACGGGCTGCAATGGACCGGCTACAGGAAACTCGAATGGGGCTGCGTCGGCGAGAGCGCCTGCGCCGACAGCTGGGGCCGCGCGCTCAAGACCGGCGAGCCCAGCCTGTCGATCCCGTGCTTTGCCGAACGGCGTTATGGCGGCGTGCTGGAGGATGAGCTGCTGATGGCGATTCCGCCGTCCTACCTGCCGGGCGTGATCGACGGTCTGGCCGCCCTGTCGAAGAACGGCCTGCGCTACCCGATCCCGCAATTCGGCATCCAGGGCGATGCCCGGGCCGGGCTGGCGGCGAGCTACGGCTGACCGTTTCGGCCCCTCATACCCGCCGGAAGGGGCACGACGGCCGACGCCAGCGCCGCCAGAATCAGCGAACCTGCGATGACTTCGCGGGTGAGCACCGGATCGCCGAGCCAGATCCAGCCGACGAGCAGCGCCACGACCAGTTCGAACGCGCCGGCAATCGCCGTCAGGCCGGCGCCGGCGTGGCGGGAACCCGCGGTGTAGAGCAGCTGCGGAATCACGGTGGTCGCGGCGGCGAAGACGATGAGCGTGGCTGCGGCCTGCGGCGCGGCCGGCAGCAGCGGCCCGGCTTCGAACAGGAGAAATCCGGGCGCGAGGCCGGCCAGTGCGCCGGTCAGGCCGATGCTGGCGCGCGGCAGGAGGGGGATCGGCGTCAGCGTGCGCGACAGGGCAACGATCAGGATGGCGAATCCGACCGGTGCGGCGAAGGCCAGCAGGATGATTTCCGCCTTTCCGCCACTCAGCTTTGCGGCAGGCACGACGACAACCGCGGCGGCGACGATCAACAACGAGGCGGCGATCGCCCGGCGGCGGATGCGTTCGCCGAACAGGAGACGGTCGAGCAGGATCGTGAACAGCGGGTAGGTGAAATAGATCACCGAAACGGTCGCGACGCTGAGATGGCGCAGGGCGGTGAAGTAGGCGACCATGCCGAGCGCGGCGATCGCGCCCACCGCCAGCCCCACGAAGGCGAGCCGGCCATGCGCGAAGGCGCGCGGCAGGAACGGTGACAGGACCAGCACCGGAATCACGAAACGCCACGCCGTCGTTGTGAGCGGCGACAGGCCGTTGTCGGCGGCGAACTGCCCGAGGGCCGGACCCAGCCCGAAACACGCCGAGGCGACCAGCACCAGGGCGAAGCCGATCCTGTAATCCGGTTCGGGCACTTTTCCTCTCATGGCGCCGCCCTATCATCGAAACTTGGCGGGAAAAAGCCCCGATCTCCGGGCGCACCGTTTCGGACCTTCGCGGGATGTCGGGGTCGACGGTCCCCGGCACGAAAACCGGCAAGAAAACCGGCAAAACAGGTTCGCAAAGCCCTATAATCCGATCCGGCTGCGGGCGGCGCCTACCGGCGCGCTGTTGCGAAGACACAGGTCGGCAACGACGGCCGGACGCGACGGCCCGATCGGTGCGGTTGCGCTTGCCGGGAGCCGGAGCGGCGGAGCATGGGCAGGTTTCTCGGGATTCTCACCGCAGGTCTGGCGGCCGTGCTGATCGTCGGTGCGGTCGCGATCTACGGCCTGGACAGTGCCCGGAAAATCGAGGCCGATCTCCAGCGCGCCGCCGACGGGAAGCTCGACGAAACCGGACCGCCCTGGGCTTCGGTCGAGGTCCGCGGGCGCGACGCCATTCTCGAGGGCGAGGCCTTGTTGCCGTCGGAGCGCCGGCAGGCGGCGGAAAAGGCCGCCCCGGCAATCGACACCATCCCCGGAATTCGCGAGGTGCGCGACAATACGACGGCGCGTTTCAGGTCCATGGCCGAAATCGAAGCGATGCTCTTCGACATCTGCAAGCGTGCGGTGTCCGGCTTGCCGGCGGCCTGGATGAAATGCGCGGTCAAGGGGCAGACCGTGACGCTCGGCGGGATCGCCCTGACCCACACGGCGCGCCGCATCGCCGTCGAAAAGGTCTTTACCGCCGTCGAGTCGCTGAATGCCCGGGAAACGGTCCGCGACACGACAAGGGCGCACTATCAATCGTCCAGCGAGATGCGGCGGATTCTTGGCGCCGCCTGCGAGTCCGCCGTCGCAGGATTCACGCTCAACTGGCTGAAATGTGTCGTGGAGGGGCGCAGCTTCACCCTGTCCGGGGCCGCGCCCGTCGAAGCCGAGCGTAAGGCGAGGGTCGCCGCGGCAAGGGCTTCGCTCGAATCCGTCAAGGGTGTTGCGGGCATAGCAGACCAAACGACCGTTTTGCCGGCCCTGTCGTCGGCGCAGGCCTGCCGCGCGGCGTTCGACCGGCTGAAGCGGGACACGCCGATCGGATTTGCGCCAGAGACGGCGACGATCGCGCCGGAAAGCAAAGCCCTGCTCGATGCGCTGACGATGGCGGCCAAGCGGTGCGTCGGCGTCAGGATCGAGGTTCGGGGCCACACCGACGACACCGGCGATGCCGAACGCGACCGGAAACTGAGCGCGGCGAGATCGCAAGCGGTCGCCGCCCACATGACCGGCCTCGGCGTTCCTCCTGACCGGGTGTCCGCCCGGGGTTTCGGCGGGACGCAGCCCCTCGTCGCCAACGATACGGAAGCGGGCAGGGCGAAGAACCGGCGGATCGAATTCGCCATGTCGGAATAGCCGGCCGGAGTCGGGTGCGCCGGCCCTCGTCCGCGGCCGGCGCCAAGCGGGGAGAGCATCATGGGATACCTGATCGGCGAGATCTGGCTCTGGCTGGTCATCGCCTACGCTATCGGCCTGGTCGCCGGCTGGCTGATCTGGGGCCTTCGCCGGAAAGGCGCGCAAGACCGGATCGGCGACCTGGAACGGCCGGTTGCGGAGGCCGGGGCGCAGGCCCTTGAAAGCGAGGCCGAGAGGTCGGAACTGGCGGCGGCTGCGGCTGCCGCAGAGGCCGAGATTACCCGGTTGAACGCCCGGATCGCCGACCTTGTCAAGGAGCGGCGCAGTGCCGGCGGCGGCTGAAATCGATCGCCGCGAGCCGCTGCCGCGGGGCGAGCCCCGGCCCCGCCCTATCCGGGTTCGATCGGGTGGGCGTGGTTGAGCGGCCCGTGCCCGGCGCCGTAGCCGGGCGCTGTCAGGATCGCGCCGCGCACATAATCCCGCGCCCGGGATACTGCCGCCTCCAGGGCCAGGCCCTGCGCCAGCCCGGCTGCGACGGCCGAAGCCAGGGTGCAGCCCGTGCCGTGGGTGTGCGGCGTGTCGATCTTTTTCTCGGTCCAACGCACCGGCGCCGCCTCGCCGGCTGCCAGCAGGTCGACGATGTCGTCGCTCTCGAGGTGGCCGCCCTTGAGCAGGACGGCCCCCGGCCCGAGCGCAAGCAGGGCAGCGGCGGCGTCCGCCATTCCGTCCATATCGGGCGGGTCGCGGTCCAGCAGGACGCCGGCCTCGGGCAGGTTCGGCGTGATGATCGTCGCCATGGGCAGCAGCGTGTCGCGCAGGATGTCGACGGCCCCGGACGCCAGCAAGGGCGCGCCGCCCTTCGCGACCATCACCGGATCGACCACCAGCGGAACTCCGGGCGCGAGACTCCGGATCGCGCCGGACACCGCCTCGATGACCGGGCTGCTGTGCAGCATGCCGGTCTTGATCGCATCGACGCCGAGATCGCCGATCACGACCTCGATCTGTTGCCGGATGAATTTCGGCTCGACCCCGACGACGCCATGCACGCCGAGGGAATTCTGGGCCGTGAGCGCCGTCACCGCCGTCATGGCGAAGCCGCCCAGCACCGTAACCGTCTTGATGTCGGCCTGTATGCCTGCGCCGCCGCCGGAATCGGATCCGGCGACGATCAGCACGCGGCCGTTCACCGGGCCGCCGCCTCGATGGAGGCGCATACCGACTCGACCACGGCTGCGACGAGGCTTTCGTCGTCGCCTTCCGCCATGACGCGGATCACCGGTTCGGTGCCCGACCTGCGGATGACAAGGCGGCCGCCTTTGCCCAGCCGGTTCTCCCCATCGGCGATCGCCTGCTTTACCGGGCCGGCGTCGAGCGGGGCCGCCCCGTCGCCGGCCTCGAATTCCACATTCTTGAGCAGCTGGGGTGCCGGCTCGAACAGATGCATGACGTCGCTCGCCGGCTTGCCGGTGCGGACCAGCTCCGCCAGCACCTGAAGCGCCGTCACCAGGCCGTCGCCCGTGGCGATATGGTCGCTGAGCACGATATGGCCGGATTGCTCGCCGCCGACGTTCATACCGTGCCTGCGCATGTCCTCAACGACATACCGGTCGCCGACACGGGCGCGGACCAGGGCCATATCCATGCTGCGGAGATAGCGCTCAAGACCGAGGTTCGACATCACGGTGGAGACGATACCGCCGCCGCGCAGCTTGCCGGCGCGGCGCCAGGCGCGGGCGATCAGGGCCATGATCTGGTCGCCGTCGACGATGCGCCCGGTCTCGTCGACCATGCGGACCCGGTCGCCGTCGCCGTCCAGCGCGATTCCGACATGGGCATTGTGGGCAACGACCGCCGTTGCCAGGGTTTCCGGCGCCGTGGCGCCGCAATCCCGGTTGATGTTGAATCCGTCGGGCGAAACGGCGACCGGCACGACTTCGGCGCCCAGTTCGAACAGCACGGTCGGCGCGGCCCTGTAGGCGGCGCCGTTGGCGCAATCGACCGCGATCTTGAGGCCGTCGAGGCGCAGCTCCGCCGGGAACGTGGCCTTGGCGAATTCCATATAGCGGCCGGGCGCATCGTCGAGCCGCTGGGCGCGGCCCAGGTCGCGCGGGCCGGCGAGCTCCCGCTCCGCGGTCCCGGCTTCCATCCGCCGTTCTATCTCCAGTTCGATGTCATCGGACAGCTTGTTGCCGTCCGGCCCGAACAGCTTGATGCCGTTGTCCTGAAAGGCGTTGTGCGACGCCGAGATCATGACCCCGAGATCGGCGCGCAGGGACGGGGTCAGCATGGCGATCGCGGGCGTCGGCATCGGGCCGACCAGAATCACGTCCATCCCCATGGAGATGAAACCGGCGGTAAGCGCCGGCTCCAGAAGATAGCCGGAAAGGCGCGTATCCTTGCCGATCACCACCCGGTGACGGTGCGCGCCGCGGCGGAAATGGCCGCCGGCCGCCGCCGCCAGCGCCAGCGCGGTCGTCGCGGTCATCGGCTCGCGGTTGGCGATGCCGCGAATGCCGTCGGTGCCGAAAAATTTGCGGCTCATGTTCCGGATGCGCTCCCCGGTCCGGACCGTTCGGCGGGAGTCCTAAACGATCGCGGGGTTTTCGGCCATACCGAGCTTCGTTCCATCCGGGGGCCTATCCGGGGGCCGCGGCATGGCAAATCCGGCGATCCGCAACGCCACCCGGGTCTCGGCGACGTCGTGGACCCGCAAGATCGCTGCGCCTTTCTGGGCCGCCAGCACCGCCGCCGCCGTCGATGCCGCCAGGCGCACGCCCGCCGGCGCCGACAAGGCGGCCAGCTTGCGCGAAGCGCCAACGCAGACCGGATAGCCAAGGGCGGTCAGCCGGTCCAGATCGTGCAGCAGGGCGAGATTGTGCCGATGGGTCTTGCCGAATCCGAAGCCCGGATCGACGGCGATCTGCGACTTCAGGAGGCCGGCGGCCACGAAGCGTTCGGCCTGCTCTCCCAGCGTGTCGGCGACTTCCGCGACGACGTCGCCATAACGGGGATCGTCGTTCATCGTCGCGGGATCGCCCTTCATGTGCATGAGGATGACCGGCGCGCCGCTGCGCCGGACCGTTTCGAAGCTGTCCGGATCGTGGGTCAGCGCGCTGACATCGTTGACGACCGCCGCGCCGGCATCGAGCGCGGCCCGCATGACGGACGCGTTGCGCGTGTCGATCGAAACCGTCCGGCCGTCCGCCGCGAGACGGCTCACGGCCGGCATGACCCGGTCGAGTTCGGCCTCCGGTGCAACCGGGGTCGCGCCGGGCCGGGTCGATTCGCCGCCGATGTCGATGAAATCCGCGCCGGCTGCGAGCAATTGTCCGGCGCGGGCGAGCGCCGCATCGGGCGTCTCGTAGCGGCCGCCGTCCGAGAAACTGTCCGGCGTGGGATTGAGAATACCCATCAGGGCCGGCCGGCCGGCAGGCAACAGGTCGGGCCAACGGGGAGCAGGGGAAGCGGAAGACAAGGCGGCATCTCGGCGGGCAAACGAACGGGCGGGATGTTGGCCTTCGGGGCCGGGAAGGCAACAGGGCAGGGCGGCGCGTTCCGGCCCGTACCGGAGGACGCGCCTCAGAACCGGTCGGACCGATACGGCGTCAGGTCCACCCTCGGCTCGCGGCCGCAGGCCAGGTCGGCGATCAGCAGGCCGGTGATCGCGCCCAGGGTCAGACCGAGCTGGCCGTGGCCGAAGGCGAAATAGGTGTTGGCATGGCGGCGCGACTGTTCGATGACCGGAAGGCTGTCCGGAATCATCGGCCGGTGGCCCATCCAGGGCCGGGTCTTCGCGCCTTTCAGGGCCGGCAGCATGTCCTGCGCCAGGGGCAGCATCATCTCGGCGCGTTCGTAGTTCGGTGCGGCATCGAGGCTCGCCAGCTCCACCATTCCGGCCAGGCGCAGGCCGCCCGACATGGGCGTCACCGCGAAATGCCGCTTGCCGTCCAGCACCGGCCCGTTGATCCGCACGGTCTCGTCCAGCAGCATCAGGTGATAGCCGCGCGCCGATTCGAGCGGCACCGAAACGCCCAGTTCCCGCGCGAACTTTTTCGAGAAAACGCCGGCGGCCAGAACCAGGCGTTCGACCGGGACGGTCCCGGAGGTCGTGCGCAGGGCTCTTGGCCCCGCTTCGCCCATCTCGATCCCGGTCGCTTCGGCCTTCCGGAAGACGCCGCCCAATTTTTCAAACGCTTCGGCGAGCCGCTCGGCGAGGTGCTTCGGATCGACGGTATAGAAGCAGTCCGGCAGATGGAATCCGTGGGTGTAGTCCCGGTTGAGCGCCGGCTCCATCTGGCGCAGTTCGTCGGCGCTCACCGTGTCCACCCGGACGCCGTGGCGGCGGAACATGTCCATTTCCCATTCGGCGTCACGGGCGTCCGCAGCGCCGCGATAGACGAACAGCAGCCCCTTGTAGCGCAGCATGTCCTCGGCGCCGGCCGCCCTGACCAGTTCCCGGTAGGCGTCGCCGACATGATCGAGCAGGCGCATCTGCGCGCGGGCATTGGCCTCGGTCCGGCGCGCCGACGACTGCCGGATGAAGCGCCACAGCCAGGGCAGCAGCCGGGGCAGGTAACGCCAGCGGATGACCAGCGATCCCTTGGGATCGAGCAGCATGGCGGGCACCTTGTGCAGCATGCCCGGGGTGGCCATCGGCATCGGCGTGCCGGTCTGGATCAGGCCGGCATTGCCGCTCGACGTGCCGGCGCCCGGCGTGTCCCGGTCGATCAGGGTGACGCTGAAACCTTCCCGCTGCAGCGCCAGCGCGCAACAGGTGCCGACGATGCCGGCGCCGAGGACCGTGATCGCGCCCCGGCCGGCCCGGTTCGAAGCGTCAGTCGGCAAGGGCGATGCACTCGATCTCGATATCGAAATCCAGCGGCCAGGACGCGACGGTGACGAAGCTGCGCGCCGGCGGGTCCTTCGGGAAATAGGTCTTGTAGACTTCGTTGAAGCGCTTGAAATGGGCGGCGTTGACCGAGAAGACCGTCACCTTCACTACCTGCTCCATCGAGGAGCCGGCGCATTCCAGACAGTATTTCACCGCCTCAAGGCAGGCGCGCGTCTGGGTCTCCAGATCGCCCTTGACCAGGTCGCCGGTCTCGATGTCGAACGGCGGCTGCCCGGAGACGAAGACGAACCCGTTCGCCTTCACCACCGGCGACAGCGGCACATTGTTCTTGCGCAGGCCTTCGGTCAGGCCGGGAACCTCGGGGATTTCTTTGGGCATCGATTGCTCCTGATTCGGGTACGGGCGGCGCAACCCTACACAAGCCGACGCCCGAAGGGGAGCGAGAAGCGTAGATGAGGTGCGAACTGCTGGCCGCACCTCACATAGCGCCTTCCACCCTGGGGTTATCGCTCAGACGCCCACCCTTCCTTCGATTAAGGCATATGCGCATTCATACTGCCAATTCGTGCGCGTCGTCGTCTTGTATCGTTTCAGATTGCAGCCAGGAGCGTCGGGGATGGTGGCGGAATTGAAGAACAGATATTTCTGGCTCCTGATTCGCTCGGTCAGGTCGCACGCCAACCGGACATAATCTTTGCTCACAAGAAGCACGACTGGCTCGTCGGTATCCTCCGGCAGCATCGAAATATCGTCGTACCGATCTCCCTTTCGCCGCCGTTTATAGCGGTCTGCCTGGGCGCTGAAGGTAATGTCGTAATTGGGCGTCAGGAATTCCGCTGCGAGCAATCCCCATCCCGCCGACAGGATGTAGAGACGGTCCAGCCCATAGCATTCCGCCAACACTTCATAGGTCGGGTTCCGGTAAAGCTGCCAGGCGGGCAGCAGCCCGAGAGAATTATCGCCCGTCGTATCATTATACCGGCGCAGTTGGTGTCTCCACGAATGGCCCGTGTCCGCCATGTCGTCGGGGCGGGCATAGAAGCACCCGCTGACCTCCGGGGCACCGTCGGGATCGGCGACGAACAAGACACGCCGACCGTCGCGCCGCCGCAGGTGACCAGCGCCCGGCTTCTTGGATGCCGCGCATTGGATAACGACAATCAAACAACGTCCTCCATTTCGCCGATCAGGCGTTCCGTCGTTTCGAGAAACGCCGGATCGTACGGCTCATCGACATGATTCTGGTTCCACAATCCGGAAATCCTGACACGTTCCCTGTCGCAAAATCGCCCCAACCATTCCCCCGATGGAGGATCGAACGGCTCCTTGCCATAGTTGCTCAGGAGAGCGATAGCATTGCGCTCGACATAACCCCGCAGGCTGTCCGGTCCTGGCTCGTCGTCGATCTCCAGCCAGAGGAACGGCATCGTCCCGATCGCCTTGCTGACAGCCTGTTCCAAAGGTTGCTCGACCCGCCGGACTTCGCGCGGCGCGGAACTTCTGTTGCCCCAAGTCGAGGACTTGAGGCTGTCCCGGTCGATCAAGGCTGTGCCGACAAGCAGGCGGAATATCGAACCGCGGTGGTTGCCGCCGCCGGACCTCTTTTGTCCTCCGTGTTGTCGGAGCCGAGTCCAGAGTCTTGTTTTCGATCCTGCCTTAAGCGCATGGGTTCCGACGCGCACGATACGCGGTCCCGATCCGGTATCGCTGCGGCCTTCGCCGAGTTCGCGGAAGAAATAGATGCCACGTTGCGGCCAGCCTGTTCGTCCATCGCATTGCGAAAGTTTCCGGGCGCCGCCAAGCCGCCGCTCAAGCTCGGCCAGCAAGCCGTAAAACCGTACCAGGTGCCGTGCCCGTATTACGGGCATCCTCCTTTCCGCGCTTCTGGGGTCGCCGCCGCTACGCCGAGCCATGCACCTCGAACAGGCCGGCGGCGCCCATGCCGCCGCCGACGCACATGGTGCAGACGACGTATTTCGCGCCGCGCCGCCGGCCTTCGATCAGGGCGTGGCCGACCATGCGCGCGCCGGACATGCCATAGGGATGGCCGATCGAGATGGCGCCGCCGTTCACGTTGTAGATGTCCGGGTCGATGCCGAGCCGGTCGCGGCAGTAGAGAGCCTGCACGGCGAAGGCTTCGTTGAGCTCCCACAGGTCGACGTCGTCGACCGTCAGGCCGTTGCGCTCCAGCAGCTTCGGCACGGCGAAGACCGGGCCGATGCCCATTTCGTCCGGATCGCAGCCGGCGACCGCGACGCCGCGATAGACGCCGAGCGGTTCCAGGCCGCGCTTCGAGGCTTCGGACGCTTCCATGAGGACCGCGGCCGAGGCGCCGTCGGAGAGCTGGGAGGCGTTGCCGGCGGTGATGTGCTTGCCTTCCGCGATCACCTGGCCGTTCTTGAACACCGGCTGCAGCCCGGCGAGGGTTTCATAGGTCGTGCCCGGCCGGTTGCCTTCGTCCTTTTCCAGCACGACGTCGCGTTCGGAAATCGCGCCGGTTTCCCTGTCCTTGAACTTCATGGTCGAGGGCAGGGCGACGATCTCGTCGTCCAGCCGTCCCGCCTGCTGCGCCGCGGCCGTGCGCGCCTGGCTCTGCGCCGCAAATTCGTCCTGGCTCTCGCGCGGGACGCCATAGCGCTCGGCGACGACCTCCGCCGTCTCCAGCATCGTCATGTAGAGCGCCGGCAGCCGGTCGACGATCCAGGGATCGTGCGCGCGGTGCATGTTCATGCTGTCGTTCTGGACCAGCGAAATGCTCTCCAGGCCGCCGCCGACCGCAACCGTCATGCCGTCGTGGACGATCTGTTTGGCGGCGGTCGCGATCGCCATCATGCCGGACGAACACTGCCGGTCCAGCGACATGGCGGCGACCGTGTTCGGCAGGCCGGCGCGGACCGCGCACTGGCGCGCGACGTTGCCGCCGGTCGAGCCCTGTTGCAGGGCGGCGCCCATGACGACATCGTCGATCTCCGCCGGATCGACCCCGGCGCGCCCGACCGCGTGGCGGATGGCGTGGCCGCCGAGCTCCTGGCCCTGGGTGTCGTTGAACGCGCCGCGATAGGCCTTGCCGATCGGCGTGCGGGCGGTTGAGACGATGACGGCTTCGCGCATGGCGGGGCTCCGTGATGATGCCGGTTGCGCCGATTTTACATCGGCAGTCTTTCAACCAGTTTCTATATCACATCGTCGGTATCGCGCTAATCGAACCGGGCATCGTGAAGGCGCCAGTACGCGTCTGTTCTCTTGAGACCGCGATTTCGAGCAGCAAAATCTCCCGGTCGCCTGCCCCTTGGGGTTTGTGCCTTCGGGTCCGCACCGGCATCCAGCAGCATCGTGACAATATCGAGAGACTTGTGGGTCGCCGCAGCAATGTGCAGAGGCGTCCGTCCATTCCTGTCCCTTGCTTCTAGCCTAGCGCCGGCCTTGAGCAATGTTTCGACGACAGCTGGGTGACTGGTATGAATTACCGCGATGTGAAGAGCCGTGCGTCTGTCTTTATCCCTCGCTTCAAGTCTCGCCCCAGCCTTGAGTAGCGCCGCGATAACGGCCGGTTCACTGTTGTATGCCGCTGCGAAATGGAGAGACGACCATCCATTATTGCTTCGCGCTTCAAGTCTCACGCCGGCCCCAATCAGCGCCGAAACGATCGCTTGTGAATTCCTCGCAGCAGCGAGATGTAGGGGAGTCCGTGCGTCCCAATCCCTTGTTTCAAGTTTGGCGCCGGCCTTGAGCAGTGCGGTAACAATGGCCGGACTGTTGCTGGTTTGAACCGCGACGTGCAGGGGCGTCCACCCGAATTTTCCTCGCGCCTCGGTTTTCGCTCCGGCATCGAGCAAGGCTGAAACGACCGTGGGCGCGCTATTCTGCACGGCAAAATGCAGGGGCGTCATGCCGTGTTCGTCCGACGCAGTTGCCGAACGCCCGGTGGCGACGCAACGCTCGACATCCTCCACCCCGGATCGAGCAAAAAATTCCTGCGTATTCCACTCATTGCATAGGGGCTGTTGCGCCACTACCGGGGCGATGGCAAAGAAGTACAGGGTGAAAGAGAGGCGGATCGCAACGGGGAAAAACGCCATAAGGACTCCTCGAATTTAAAGATTCAGGGTGCCGCCAAATCTATGTGGTGACCGCTCAGCGGCAAGGAAATACTGCTTGTCCAGAACCGTCGCTTTAGCGGCTGCTGTGTTTCTCACCGATTTACACCGTGCCAATCCCGGCTATGCTGCGCCGGTTTGGGGAGGGCGCATGGCGCAGGCGGAACCGTTCGAGGCGATGATCTCGGTTCGGGGCGTGACGAAGCGGTTCGGCGGCCTGACGGCCGTCGATAACTGTTCGCTCGAGGTTGCCGCCGGGACGATCACCGGCCTGATCGGGCCGAACGGGGCCGGCAAATCGACCCTGTTCAACATTATTGCCGGGGTCTTTCCGCCGACGGCGGGCGACGTGTTCCTGGACGGCGAGAACGTCACCGGCCAGAAACCGCACGAGCTGTTCGGGCGCGGCCTGGTGCGCACCTTCCAGATCGCCCACGAATACGCCCGGTTGCCGGTCATCGAAAACCTGATGGTCGTACCGCCCGACCAGGCCGGGGAAAAGCTGGCGACCGCCCTGTTCCGGCCCGGCCGGATCCGCGCCCAGGACGCCGAGGTGCGCGGGCGCGCCGAGGACGTGCTCGATTTTCTCCGCCTGGCGCCGCTCAAATACGAACTGGCGGGCAACCTGTCCGGCGGCCAGAAGAAACTGCTGGAGCTCGGCCGCACGATGATGACCGAAGCCCGGGTCGTGCTGCTCGACGAGGTCGCGGCGGGCATCAACCGGGCGCTGCTGGCGTCGCTCGCCGGCGACATCGAACGGCTGAACCGCGAGCGCGGCTATACCTTCTTCGTCATCGAGCACGACATGGACCTGATCGGCCGGCTGTGCGACCCGGTCATCGTCATGGCCCAGGGCAGCGTGCTGACCCGGGGCAGCATGGCGGAGATCAGGGCCGACCGGCGGGTCATCGAGGCCTATCTCGGGATGAGCGACGAGGAAGCCGCCTGACATGCCCGGCGACATGCTCCTGGCGGAAGGCATGACCGGCGGCTATGGCGGCGCCGACATCCTCAAAGGCGTCGACCTTGCGGTGGCGGCCGGCGAGATCGTCGCCATCATCGGCCCGAACGGCGCCGGCAAATCGACCGCGATGAAGGCGGTCTTCGGACTGGTCCGGCTGCGCGAGGGAGAGGTCCGGTTCCGGGGCGAGGATATCGGCAGCTGCCAGCCCGACGAGCTGGTCCGCAAGGGGATGGCCTATGTGCCCCAGGAGCGCAGCATCTTCCCGTCGCTCACCGTGCACGAAAACCTGGAAATGGGCGCCTTCATCCGGCGTGACGATTTCAGCCACGTCATCGACCAGGTCTACACCCTGTTCCCGCCGCTGAAGGAAAAGCGCCGCCAGCAGGCCGGCGAACTGTCCGGCGGCCAGCGCCAGATGGTCGCCTTCGGCCGGGCGCTGATGACCGAGCCGTCGCTGCTGTTGCTCGACGAGCCGACCGCAGGCCTGTCGCCGGTCTATATGCGCGAGATATTCGAGCGGGTGATCGCCGTGAACCAAACCGGCGTCGGCATCCTGATGGTCGAGCAGAATGCCCGCCAGGCGCTGAGGATCGCCCATCGCGGCTATGTGCTGGCGACTGGCGAGAACATCTTCACCGATACCGGCGAGGCGCTGCTGGCAAACCCGGAAGTGGCCGAGAGCTTTCTCGGCGGGCGCAACGGCACTCGGGACGGGGGCACTCGGGACGGCGGCACTCGGGACGGCGGCGGCCGGGGCGGGGCCGGCGCTTGATCGACTTCGTCAACCAGTATCTGATCCCGGCGCTCGTCCTGGGCGGGATCTATTCGCTTGGCGCGATCGGCATCTCGCTGATCTACTCTATTCTGCGTTTCGCCCATTTCGCCCATGGCGACCTGATGGCGGCGGGCGCCTATATCGGGCTGCTCGTCGTCTGGCTGCTCGATGCCACGCCGCTCAGGGAAATGTCCGTCAACGTGCGGCTGCTGATCGGCCTGCCGCTGGCCTTTGCCGGCACCGCAGCCGTCGCGATCCTGATCGACCGCCTCTTCTACAAGCCGTTCCGGCGCGCCCGGTCGATGATCGTCGTGGTCATCGCGTCGTTCGGCGTGGCGCTCATGCTGCGCTCGCTGGTCCAGCTCTTCTTCGGCGTCGACGTCATCAACTACGCCGACGGCATCCAGTTCCCGCTCAAGGAGTTCCAGCCTTTGCGCATCCTGGAGCGCCACATCTACATCGTGGTGCTGACGGTCGTCCTCATGCTGGCCCTGCACCATTTCCTGACCCGCACACGGACCGGCAAGGCGATGCGCGCGATGAGCGACGACGCCGACCTTGCCCGGGTCTCCGGCATCAACACCGAACGGGTGGTGATCTGGACCTGGATTCTCGGCGCCGGGCTGGTCGCCGTCGCCGGCGTATTCGTCGGCATGGATACGCGCCTCATCCCGACCATGGGGTGGGATATGCTGCTGCCGATGTTCGCCGCCGCGATCCTCGGCGGGCTGGGCCAGCCCTATGGCGCGATCGCCGGCGGACTCATCATCGGCGCGATGGAGGAGCTTTCGACCTACCCGTGGATCGGCGACGGTCCGCTGGTCCCGCCCGACTACAAGACCGCGGTCGCCTTCGCCGTCATGGTGCTGATGCTGATCTTCCGGCCTCGCGGCATCTTCCGGGGCAAGGTGCTGTAGATGGAAATTTACGGCCTCTTCCTGTTTGCCGTCGGCTTCCTGACCATGGCGATGATCTATGCGGTCGGCAGCCTGGGCGTGAACATCAACTGGGGCTTCACCGGCCTGTTCAACGTCGGCGTCGCCGGCTTTTTCGCTGTCGGGGCCTATTCTTCCGCGGTGCTGACCGCGCCGGAAAGCGTCAACCATATCGGCGGGTTCGGCGTGCCGGTGCCGGTCGGCATCCTCGCCGCCATGGCGCTGGCGGCCCTGGTCGCCTGGCCGGTCGGCAAGATCTGCCTGCGCCTGCGCTCGGATTACCTGGCGATCGCCACCATCGGCATCGCCGAAATCCTGCGCCTGACCGTGCGCAACTACCAGCCGATCGGCGGCGGGCCGTTCGGCGTCAACAATGTTCCGCGGCCGTTCGAATCCCTGCCCGCGCCGTGGGACCAGGTCGCCTTCCTGCTGCTGGTCGTCGTCATCGTCGGCGTCATCCTGTTCCTGGTGCAGCGCGCCTGGGCGGCGCCCTGGGGGCGGGTGCTGCGCGCGATCCGCGAGAACGAGGACGCGGCGGAGGCCGCCGGCAAGGATGTCGAGAAATTCCGGCTCCAGGCCTTCATTCTCGGCTCGGCGCTGATGGGCCTGTTCGGCGCCCTGATGGCCCATTACGTCAAGATCATCAGCCCGGAGGGGACGGAGCCCCTGCTGGTCACCTTCCTGCCCTGGGTGATGCTGATCGTCGGTGGGGCGGGCAACAACAAGGGCGCGGTGCTCGGCGCGATCCTGGTCTGGGGCCTGTGGACGATGACCGAGCTGCTGACCGGCCGGCTGCCCGACGAATGGGCCCTGCGCGTCGGCTATCTGCGCATCTTCCTGATCGGCCTGCTGCTCCAGATCGTGCTGCAGAAATTCCCCGGCGGCCTGCTCCCAGAACGCGCGCCCACCGTGCCGCGGGATTGATCGAACCTGCGGGAAGCCTCCCCCAAGGGATTCCTTTGCGAAATGCTGCTGGAATGCCAGGTGTTCCCCCTCCCCGTTGGGAGGGGGGATTCACTCCGTAACGCCGCGTCAAAGCCGAAAACCGCTACATTTCCAACCCGATTTGCTGCCCCGGACCCCGATCCGGGGCCCAGAGGCGACCCGAAAGGCCTCGGCCCGTAGCCCCTGGACCCCGGATCTCCGCTGCGCTCCATCCGGGGTGGCAATGGAGGGTGAAGCCGGAAGAGCCTGCCCTGAGCCAAGTCGAAGGGCGCCGACCCAATCCCCTCACCAAGGGGAGGGAGGAAGAAGCGAACGCATTACACACCCTCATGCCGGGCAGGCGGGCTTTGCCGGGTCGGACTTCAAAAATATTTCCTTTTTTTCGATAATATTCCTTGACACAGTCGATCCCGCACCTTATATCGGCCCCGTCAACGCCCGAAATGCGCCTGCCGCGGCCGGCCGACATCCCCCCCAAAATAAGCAAACGAAGAAACAGGCGGGGGACCGTGCGGGACCGTTCCGCCCGTCCCGCTTTCCGGCCCGCCGCTGTCAGTCGGCCATCCTGTGTGCCGCCCTGTGCGCCATTGGACCTGACGGCCGGACCCCGTCCGGTTCGACCCTCCGCTTCCGCCGGGCCATCGTGCCCCCGATCCTGCCCGGCGGTGCCGCCCCCGGTGTCGACCGGCGCTCCAGTTCGGCCGGGAGGCTGGAAAATTTCCTATCTGGATTGATTTTGCGCATTTCCGAAAGGCGTGTTTCCAACGATTCCAAAGGGTTAGGGTCGCCGGGTGCAAAAAAACACGTAAGAAAGACCGGTCTGTTTAATTAGAAAAACAGAGCAATTTCAAAGACTTAGGGAAATTGATTTTGAACATTTATTCAAAATCAGGCCGTTTTCCGGCCTCCAGCCCGTTCGGCGCACCCTTTCCCAGAGGAATCCGCTTGGGGGAGGGAGATTCGTCCGGGAGCGTTGACGCCTCGGAAACCGGACCGGGGCTGCCGTAATCCGCTATTCCGCAGCCGCCTTGGAGACGTCGGCGACAGGATTGATCACGGGCGCGACATAAGGGCTGGCGGTGGTCTCGCCGCCTTTTCCGCCGGCCGGCGGGGTCGCGGTGTAGTGGGCCGGGGCCGGCCCGCCGCGCTGCTTGCGCTCCCACGCTTGCGCCGGCGTTTCCAGCAGGGCCGCCGCCGCCAGCGCCGCCTTGCGGTCGACCGTATGGGGCGTCCCGGCGGCGTCGGGCGCCGGCATCATGTTGGCGTGGTAATAGGCCATCTTCTGCTTGGCCGGATCGACGACGCGGGACGGGTCGATGTCGCGCCGGTTGGTGCCGACCCGCGGCTCGACGGCGATATCGTCGATGATCTCGTGGTCGAACCACCATTTCTTGACCGGATTGCGCGTGCCGTTGCCCAGCCAGTCGTCGGCCCAGGTTGCGATCGGCACCATCAGCGGCTTGAGGAACATGGCGTTGACGCCCATCCAGCTCGCCGCGCGCGTCAGGAGCGGGCCGTCGGCGTCGATCACCTTGTTGATCGGGCAGGTCTTCATGCAACGTCCACAGGCCGCGCCCTTCATGTTGGTCAGGCGGTAGCGGGTGCAGCGCTCGGCGTCCGGCTTCCACATCTCGTAGCCGTTGAACATCACCTTGTCGCCGAAGGGGATGGCGTCGCACGGGCATTCGCGGGCGCATTTCAGGCAATTGTTGCAGAAATACTGGAGACCGAAATCGATCGGCCTGTCCGGCGTGAGCGGCATGTCGGTGGTCAGCACGACCGACTTGAAGCGCGGGCCGACGAAGGGGTTCAGCACCAGTTCGCCGATCCGGCTCAATTCGCCCAGGCCGGCCCACAGGACCACAGGGATGTGCAGCACGTCGCTGTCCGCGTTGGTCTGGGAGCGGGCCGGGAAGCCGAGGTCGCGGAGGAATTCGGCCATCACCCCGGCGATCGCGGCGCCGCGCAGATAGGCGCGCATGGATTGGGTGCCCGAGATCCAGTCGTCGCCGCTCGCGCCCTCCATGGTGTCGAAGCCCTGGTCGATCAGCATGACGACGGCGTATTTGTGATAGGGCGCGATCGGCCGGCCGTCCTCCTTGTGGGAGAACCAGGCGTAATGCGGGATTTCGCAGATGCCGGTGAGATCGGAGCCGAGATGGTAGGACAGCGCCTTGATTGCCCTCGAGTTCGCTTCCGGGGAGTTGGCTTCGGGATCGCCCAGTCCATCGGTATCGGCCGGCGCCGCCTCGCCGCCCTGGTACGGCACGAGCGAGCGGATGACGCCGAGCAGACCCTTGGACGTCGGATGCTTGAAGGAGAAGCGCGAGCGCTCCTTCTGGGATTTCTCGCCCAGGTCGCCCTGCAGCGCGCGTTCGAAAAAGGCGGCCCGCTTCGGCACCCGGGGGACTTCGTCGTCCAGGATCAGGGTGGTCGGCCGGTCGACCCGCTTCACCTGCTCCATCGGATAGTAGCTCTCGTGGGACGGGCGGCGCGCGCGCCGGTTGCGCTCCCGGCCCGAGGTCGCGCCGTTCCGGCCCCACCAGTAGCCCAGCCCGCGCCCGTCCCGGGCCGAGGCGGCGAGCGGCCGGTCGGTCGCCAGGGCGTAGTCCGTCGTGACGACGGCGAGCGAGAAGGCGGTATCGAGATAGGGATTGACGAGCTCCCCGTTCGAGCGGACGGCGAGGCCGGCCATCACGGCGAGCCGTCCGGCGTCGGTCTGCCGGTGCCCGGCGACGTCGGCGCGGGCGGCGAAGCCCATCGCCCGGATGTGGCGCGCCACGCAGACCGCGATTTCGGCGGCCCGCATGTCCGACATCTCGCGCACTGCGGGCGCAACCCAGCCATGCGCCGCGTTGTGCGGCTCCGGCGCCCGGCCGTCTTCGATCAGCAGCACGATGGCGTGGCTGTGGGGCAATGCTTCCGCACCCTCCAGCCAGGCGTTCGGCGCCATCTCGCAGATGCCGACCATGGCGGCGTCCATGAAGTAGGCCATGCCCTTGGCGTCGCGTGCGCGGGCTTCGAGATCGTCGGGGACCGGCGCGCGGGCGGGCGCCGATTCCTGCTCGGCAGAGGCTGCGAAGATGTTCCGGTATTTCAGCGCCGCCGCCGCCATCGGGCCGTCGCCGGCCGTGTCATGCAGGCCCGCGCGGCGCGGCCGGTCCCGTTCCACGGTCAGGATCGCGTCGTCCCGCGGCAGTGTCTCCAGCGGATAGGTGCCGAGCGAGAAGTCGCGGCCCCTGGAGCGGGGGTGAAGAAGCATGGCGAAACTCCCTGGTCGCCGGACGTTCTAGCCGCCCGGCGCGGCCCTGTCATGCGATGCAGGATGCACTAGGCCGCCGCGGCGCGCTTTTCCTCGGTCCAGGCGTCGAGCTTGTTGCGCGCGCTGGCCCGGGCATGGGCGATATAGTCGGCTTCCTCTTCCGCCAGCTCGTGGGTCAGCTCCAGGCGGTAGCCGTTCGGGTCGAAGAAATAGATCGACTGGACGAACTTGTGGTCCGTCGGGCCGATGACATGGACGCCGTGGGCCTCGAGCCGGCTCTTGGCCTGGAGCACCTCGTCGACCGAATTCATGTGCAGCGCCATGTGGTTGCACCAGGAGGGCGTGTTCGGCGACAGGTCGGCGGCCTGGTTGTCGCCGAGGTCGAAGAAGGCAACCGCAGAGCCGTCCGGCATGCCGAAGAAGAGATGGACATAGGGATCGCACTGTCCGGTCGAGGGCACGCTGTCCGCCCGGATGACGTGGACCAGCGGCAGGCCCAGGATATCCTCGTAGAAGTGGCGGGTTTCCTCGCCGTCGCGGCATTTGTAGGCCCAGTGATGCAGCCGCTCGATCGGCGGCATGTCCGGCATGTTGCTGGTTGCCGGGCTCGTCGTCCGCGTGCTCATGGCAAGGCGCTCCTGCATTGCTGCGCCCAGTATGCCGCAATTTTCTTGCGAAGACCAATGGTGCGCCGCCGCGCAGGCCTGCATGGCCGGGGTGCGAAAATGTCCTTACGGACGGCCGCCGGGCGGCGGGGCGGATTTGCCTCCGCGGCGATGTCGATGCTATTCGAAAGCGATCGCATCCGGGCGCCCTGTCGCGACGCGTCCGCAGGCGCCCGCCCTGTCCCGGAAACCCATGACGATCAAGCGCGGCAGTCGGTAATGGACCGGGAATCGGGCCGATCCGGAATGAGCCCCCGGCGGGCCGTATGGTTTGCCGTCGGCATCGCGGCGCTCGCGCTTGCCGCGCTGGGCGCAGCGCTGCCGCTGCTGCCGACGACGCCGTTTCTTCTGGTCGCGGCCTACGCCTTCGCCCGGTCTTCGAAGCGCTGGCATGCGTGGCTGCATTCCCATCGGGTCTTCGGGCCGCTCATCAGGGACTGGCGCGAGCATCGCGCCATCCACAGGCGCGCCAAGATCGTCGGCGTCGCCTCGATGGTTGCGGTCCTCGCGATATCGGTGGCGGCGGAGGTCGATACGGTCATCCTCGCGGTGCAGGCGGTCGTCCTGAGCGCATCGGCGGCCTTCGTGCTGTCGCGGCCGTCGCCGCCGGACCGCTGAAGCGGCGCCCGGCCGGAGCGGCGCGGGTGCGCGTTCCGGCCGGTTCCAGCATTCCGGGTAATTTTCCCGAAAATTCAGGCGATTGTTTCAACGGGCGCCGGCTTGGCGGCGGCCGGCCGATCGCGTATGTGTCGGCGCCGTGGCGGCGCGAGGGCGCGTTGGGCAAAGGTGTGGGCGAATGCGGGAATACCGGACTGAAATCACCGTGGAATGGGCGCATTGCGATGCGGCCGGGATCGTCTTCTATCCCTGGTTCTACACCTGGTTCGACCAGGCGACCGAGCGGCTGTTCTCCGCCAACGCGCTGTCCTATCCCGAGATGGCTCGCGACTTCGGCGTCAGCGGCATGCCGTTGCTGGAGACCGGCGCAACCTTCCGCAACGCCTGCCGGCTCGGCAACCGCCTGACGATGGCGAGCCATGTCAGCGAATGGGGCGGCAAGACCTTCACGGTCAGCCACGCGCTCACCCACGCCGACGGCCGCCCCGCGCTGGAAGGCTTCGAGAAGCGCGTCTGGGTGATTCCGGCGCCCGACCGCCCGGCCGGCATCAAGGCCGTCCCCGTCCCCGAAGAGGCCAGGGCGCGGTTCGTCGACTAGGGCCTGTCCGTTTCTTTCGATTTCGCAATCAGCCGGTTGCAAAACCCTGGAGAAAACCGGCCGGCTACTCCGCCGGTGCGGCGGCGCCGAGTTCCGTACCCGAGCGGGACGGCAGCATCAGGGCGGCGGCGATCACCAGAAGCGCTGCGCCGGCAACGATCAGCATGACGGTTTCGAAAGAGCCGTCGTTGGCCAGCACCCAGCGGGCGGACATGATCGCCAGGGCGCCGACCCCGAGATTGAGCAGGAATTTGACCGACAGCACCTTGGTGCGCCATTGGTCCGGCACATAGCGGGCGAGCACGGCGTCGGTGATCGGGATCTGGCCGAACACGAACGCCATCGCGAGCAGGGCGGCGGCGAACAGCGCGTAATCGGTCTCCAGCGCCATCGCGGCGAGGAATACCGGTTGCGCAAGGGCGACGGGCACCAGCACCCGCCTGACGGGGTGGCGATCGATGAGCCGGCCGACGGCGAGCTGCGAAAAGGCAGCCGCGGCGTAAACGATCGCCGCGAGGGCGCCGGTGAGCGCGATGTCGTCCGTGATTCCGGTCATGCGCACGTCGAACAGGCGCGGCACCAGGAACGTCATGGCGCCGAACACGAAGCCGCCGGCGCCGGTGACCAGGGCGAGCGCCACCAGCGCCCGCTGCCAGCCCGCGGCAAAGGACACATGGGCGCGCTCCCGGGCCGTGCCGGGCGCCGGATCGGCCCGGCCGCTGCGGATCATGCCGACATAGGCGAGGCCGAGGGCGACCGACATGGCGCCCGGAACGTAAAAGGCGGCGCGCCAGTCGATGAAGGACAGGATGAACCCGGTGAGCAGCGGCGCGCCGGCCACGCCCATATTGCCCCAGACGCCGTTGACGCCGAGGCGCCAGCCGACATTGCCCCCGCCCTGGATCACCATGGATATGCCGACCGGATGGTAGATCGCCGCGAAGACGCCGATGACCGCCAGCCCGATGCCGACCTGCAGCGGCGATTGTGCGAAACTGGTGGCGACGGACGCCAGGCCGATGCCGATGAAGAAGACCGCCATCATTGCATTGCGCCGCCACTTGTCGGCCAGATGCGCCGCCAGCGGCGCGCAGGCGGCGAACAGCACCATCGCCGGGATGCCGTAGGGCAGCATTTCCGCATAGGCGCCGTTCTCGGCCAGGCCGAACGCCAGCCCCGCGCTGAATGCCGCCTTGGCGAAGATCAGCATGAACAGGTGGTCGGCGAAATGGCCGAAATTGAGAAACAGAAAGTGGCTGCGGTTGGCGGACATGCGCACCGGTTCGTGCAGGAGCGGGCCGGCGAAAGATAAGCGCCGCCGCAGCCGATGTCATTGACAACCTGCCGCCCCGGAATTCTCAATGCGCAGACCGTCAATGCGCCGGATGCGCAGCGGGGAGGGCAGGGGGCGATGTCTGCAACGCTGGTCTACATGACCGCCGGTTCGGTGGAGGAAGCGCGGGCCATCGGCGCCAGCTTGGTCGCGCGCCGGCTGGCCGCCTGCGTCAACATCCTGCCGGGCATGCTGTCCCAGTATCGCTGGGAGGGCAGTATCCAGACCGACGAGGAGGTCGTTCTGATCGCCAAGACGCGCAGCGATCTGGTCGACTCATTGACCGGCCATGTCCGGGAAATCCACAGCTACGATTGCCCCTGCGTCGTCGCCCTGCCGATCGAAGGCGGCAATCCGGCCTTCCTGCAATGGATTGAAGAGGAAACGGCGGAAGCGTCGGGAGCAAAGGAATAAGCTCGGCCCGCCGCCACCTCCAGTATTTGGATCTTTCCCAAGCGCTTGGGTTATACTATTTTAAGTAATGCCAACGGTGCTTCGTCTCGATGGCCTGCGCGTGGTCATCTATCCGAACGATCATCGGCCTGCGCATGTTCATGTCATCGGTGCGGGCAAAGAGGCGGTCTTTAATTTGAACTGTCCCGAAGGCCCTCCGGAACTGCGTGCAAGTTTCGGTTTCGGGCGAAGAGAGGTGAGTGGTATCGGCAAGTTGCTCGGTGAGGAACTCGCGATGCTTTGCGACGAATGGACCAGGATTCATGGTGATTTCTGAACAGGAATTCGAAAGAGCCGAAGCGCGGGCTCAGAAAGAGCGCGAGGCCGGCCACGTTATCTCTGCCCGCTACGACCGGCGCCGGCGACGCGTCATCGCCCTGCTGAATACCGGCGTCGAGATTGCGTTTCCCGCAGCACAGGCGGAAGGACTTGCCGACGCATCGCCCGAAGATCTGGCGCAGATTGAAATCAGTCCGACCGGATTGGGCCTTCACTGGCCGCGGCTCGATGCCGACCTCTACGTACCCGCTTTGCTGCGCGGCGATTTCGGATCCAGAAGTTGGATGGCGGCTCAAATGGGCGCCGCGGGCGGCAGGGTCCGTTCCGTTGCGAAGGCGTCGGCGGCACAAAAAAATGGCCGGAAGGGCGGGCGGCCTCGCCGCATGGCCGGCGGATCGGGCGCCTGATTACATGAAGTCCCGTTCGTGGACGATCGCGGTGAGATAGGCCGCGGCCAGCAGGCGGCGGGTGTCGGTCATCTCGTGCGGCTGTTCCCTGCGCCAGGCCTCCAGCATGTCGGTCGCGCGGTTTTCGGCGACGGTGCGGATTTTGCCATCGTATAGCGCCATCCGCGCGTCCTCCTCGGCGGCGTCGGCCTTTCCGGAGAGGACTCGGGCGATCTCGGCGACCTCCGGATTGTTGGGGCCGAATGCCCGCTCCCGCTCGGCAAGGGCCTCTTGAAGGAGCGTCTCAGCCGCTTCGTCCTCGTCGAGGAAGAGGCGCGCAATTCCGAGATTGAAGCGGGTCAGCGCCGCGGCGCCGGTCAGGAACGCGCGGTGCCGCGCGCGCCGGACGTCGCCGTAGGTCTCGACATGGCGCTGTTCCAGGCGCTGGTGGAACATCGAACTGCGCGCCACGGGCGACACCGCCATGCCGCCGGTCCAGTCGAGCGCGTCATCCCAGGCAGTGAGCGTCGAAGTCAGGGCGGCGGCGGCACTCTCATGGGCCTGGTCGATCAGCAGGGCCAGCGCATCATTGTTCGCGCTGGCGGCCCGGCGCGGGTCTCCCGCCGGGAATTCCCGCGCCAGTGCGCCGGCCCGTCGCCACAGATGGACGGCCTCCTCCCGCCGCGCCGCGCGATAGGCTTCGAGCGCCGCGGCCGAGAAGGCCTCCCATTCCCATTCTGCGGCTTGGGCGCCCATCGCCGGGCGATGACAGGCCGGCCGGGGCGCCGCTATCCGCTGCCCAGATAGCTCGCCATCGAATCGTCCATCGCCTCGACCCAGGGCGTGTGGTGGACCGGGGCGTCGGTGCCCGTGATGGCCGACCTGTGGCCGTGGTCGCGGTAGCTCATGATCCCCTGCTTCTTGTACTTCTTCCACTGGAAGAACGCTTCGTCGGTGTTGTCGACGTTAAAGCTGGGATAGTCCGTGTCGGCGGACAGCTCGCGGACGTAGTCGCCCTGGTAGCTGATCGCGCCGTAGTCGTCCTCGAGCGCGTCTTCCCGGGCCTCCCGGTCGGCCACGTCGGCCGCCCGGGCGTCGCGGTCCGGCACCGCGATCCGGCCGAGGATGATGTCGCGGACATACCAGGCCTGGGCGTCGAACATGGTAAAGGTGTACCACTGGTCCTGCATGCCCAGATAGAACAGCTTCGGATTGTCGATCCAGACGACACCCTTGTAGAGGTCGGCGGCCGCCAGCCGGTTGGCGGTCTTCAGGCACAGCTCCGGCGCCATGAAGGGGAAATGGTGCAGATAGCCGGTGCACAGGATGATGGCGTCGACGTCGGAGGTCGAGCCGTCCTTGAAGGTGCAGGTGTTGCCCTCGACTTTCTGGAGCAGCGGCACCTCCTTCCAGTTGTCCGGCCAGTCATAGCCCATGGCCGCGGTGCGGTGGCTGACGGTGACCGACTTGCAGCCGTATTTCCAGCACTGCGAGCCGATGTCCTCCGCCGAGTAGCTGGTCCCGATGATCAGGATGTCCCTGTCGACGAACTCGACGGCGTCGCGGAAGTCGTGGGCGTGCATGACCCGGCCGTTGAACCGGTCGAGACCGTCGAAATGCGGCACGTTCGGCGTCGAGAAGTGGCCCGTCGCGACGATGACGTTGTCGAACTCCTCGCCGTATTCTTCGTCCGTTGCGAGATCATGGGCCGTTACCGTGAACCGGCCGCTCGCGGCGTCGTGGTCGACGCGCCGAACCGGGGTGCGGAAGCGGATCCAGTCGCGCACGTCCGACTGTTTCGCCCGGCCGGTGATGTAGTCGAACAGGACTTCCCGCGGCGGGTAGGACGCGATCTGCCTGCCGAAGTGGGTCTCGAAGGAATAGTCGGCGAATTCCAGGCCTTCCTTCGGCCCGTTGGACCACAGGTAGCGGTACATCGAGCAATGCACCGGCTCGCCGAATTCGTCCGTGCCGGTGCGCCAGGTATAGTTCCACAGGCCGCCCCAGTCGTCCTGCTTCTCGTAGCAGACGATCTCCGGAATTTCCGCTCCACCGGCTTTCGCCGTCTGAAACGCCCTCAACTGTGCAAGGCCGCATGGACCTGCACCGATTACCGCAATGCGTTTGCTCATGGTCTCACTCACACTCCCTGCCGGTCGCTGCACTCCGCCCGAAACACCGGCATCGTTTCAGATTCTGCAACCTCTGCACATACCAATCTGCACCAATATACACCAATTGAATCTCGGATTCTACCGGCGCCGGAATCCGGCCCGGCATCGCCTGCCCGATAGGATAGTCACAATAATGCATATTTCTCTTGCATCCATCCCCTAAATTGTCATGCTGTGTAGCATCGACTGCAACAGCATTAAGCTTGGACAGCAAGCCGGACTAATTGGTCTGAATTGGTTCAATCGCCCAAGGATTGTTCTGCAGTTGCGGTCTTGCGGGCCGTTCGGTGTCCTTCCGGCTTCCGACCGGCCGATGGGCGGCGCCTCCCGGTTTAGGATGCCGAGGCGGCCGCCGCGAATAATGGGAGGCAGGTCCAATGCGAAAGACACTCGACCGCAAATTGAGCAGGCGGAAATTCCTCGGGACGACGGCGGCGTCGGGGGCTGCGCTGGCCGCGACGGGCACGGGCCTGTCGCGGGTTTCCTTTGCCGCCGGCCACACCATCAAGATCGGCTTCCTCGCGCCGTTCACCGGCCCGGTCGCGGCCTGGGGCAAACCCGGCTACGACGGCTGCCTGATCTGGGCTGACTGGGTCAACGCCAAGGGCGGCGTGAAAATCGGCGACAAGTCGTACAGGATCGAGTTCGTCGGCTACGACAACGAATACGATGCCGGCAAGGCGAAAACCGGCGCGACCAAGCTGATCAAGGAAGACGGCGTCAAGTTCATCATGATGCTGGGCGGCGACACCTGGCCGGGCGTGGAGAAGATCGCGGAGCGGGAAGGCATGCTGTTCTCGACGCTGCTGCCGAGCGATCTGTCGCCGGACACGAAGACGCTCGTGGCGCCGTGCGAGGTGCATCCGATCTACAACGTCACCGGCGTCGAATGGCTGGCGGAGAACAAGAAGAACCTGAAGACGGCCGCGATCTGCGCCCAGGACGATGCGCTGGGCAAGCCTTCGGTGGCGACCTACCTGGCGGCCTTCGAGGCGGCCGGCATCAAGATGGTCGACGCGCCGCTGTTCTTCGATCCGGCGACGACGGACTTCGCGCCGGTCATGACCAAGCTGCTGGCCAAGAAGCCGGACATCCTGTGCCTGGACACCTGCTATGCCGACTATGTCCACCCGCTGTGCGAGCAGGCGTTCCAGCAGGGCTACAAGGGGCAGATCATTTCCTGCACCGCCGACTTCTACCAGGTGATCGTCGAGAAGACGTCGAAGGACTTCATGGAAGGCTTCGTCTTCCAGTTCCCGGATTTCGACGACCCGGCGCTCAACGCCAAGGAAGTGAACTTCGTCAATCCCAACGAGTTCTATGCCGAATACTCCAAGCGCTACGGCGCCAAGGAATGGAGCGCGGTGTCCTGGGAATACGCTTCGATCATGGACCTGTGGGCCGACGCCGCCGGCAAGGCGGGCAGTGCCGAACCGGGGCCCGTCCTGAAGGCGATGAAGGCCGGCGGCACCGGCAAACACGCCTTCGGCGACGCCAAATGGTGGGGCAAGGAGCTGTTCGGCATCGACAACGCGCTGGTCGGCAACTGGCCCGTCGTGGTGATCGAAGGCGGCAAGGCCAAGATCAAGGCCTTCAAGTCGATTCCCGCCTGGTGGGCGAAGCACAGCAAGCTGATGATCAAGCACATGACGGCCCTGGGCCAGATGTGGAATCAGCGCTGATAAATCGCCGCAATCCGCATGGCGCCTCTGCCGTGCGTGTATAATCCGCCGGGGCCGGGCCTTTCCCGGCCCCGGCATCGTTTTTTCGCCCCAGCCGTCGAGGCCCGGTGATGGACCTGCTGTGGCAGACCGCCATCAACGCCATGTATGCCGCCAGCTATATGGCGCTGATCGCGGTCGGGCTGGTGATGATTTTCGGCGTCATGGGCGTGATCAACTTCGCTCATGGCGAACTTTATATGGCCGGCGCCTATTGCGTCGTGTTCCTCTACGCTCAGGAGAAGTTTCCCTTCCTGGTGGGGGTCGCTGCGGGCCTGATCTTCGTCGGGGCCGTCGGCCTCCTGATGGAGCGCGGGTTGTTTCGCCCGCTGCGGAAGAATCCGCTGGGCGGCCTCATCGCGTCGATCGGATTTCTTCTCATCCTGCAAACCCTGGTCGTGTTCGGCTTCGGCCGGCGTATGGGCCATGTCCCGCCGCCGACCCAGGGCAAGATCGAGATTTTCGGCGCGATCCTGACCTATCAGCGCCTGTTCGTGATCGTCGCCGCCATCCTGCTGCTGGCTGCGCTGTGGGCCTTCCTCAAGCGCTCGAAGTTCGGCTGGGCATTGCGCGCCTGCGCCCAGGATGCCGAAGCCGCGTCCCTCCAGGGCATTTCGATGAACCAGACCGCGCGTATCGCCATGTTCATCGGCGCCGGGCTTGCCGGCGTTGCCGGGGCCCTGACCGCGCCCCTCGTCAGCCCGACGCCCTATATCGGCCACTCGATCATCGTTACCGCCTTTATCATCATCATCGTCGGCGGAATCGGCAGCCTTGAGGGCGCGGTGATCGCGGCCGTGCTTTACGCCTTCGTCCACACCTTCGTCACCACCTTCTTCGACGGCGTGATCGCCAACATCGTCGGACTTGCGCTGATGTTCGCCGTGCTGGTGGTGCGGCCGACCGGCCTGTTCGGAGCCAGGGAACGTGCCTGAACCGGCGGTCGCCCTGTCGGGATCCCGTGCGGGCAGCCCGGCCGGGCGGATCGTCTGGCGCCTGCGGTTTGCGCTGCTGTTCGCGGCGTTGGCGGTCCTGCCCTATCTGCTGAGCTATTCGCAGCAGGAAATCGCCGTCCTCCTCGTCATCAACGTGCTGCTGGTCTCCAGCTACCGGCTGCTGACGTTGACCGGCGAATGGTCGCTCGGCCATGTCGTGATCATGGGCGTCGGGGCCTATGCCAGCGCGCTGCTCGCCAAGCGGCTCGGCGTGCCGGTGCCGTTCTCCATGCTGATCGGCGGCTGCATGGCGGCGGGGACCGCCGCAATCCTGAGCTTCCCGCTGTTCCGGATGAAGGGCTTCTATTTCCTGATTGGCTCTTTCGCCGCCGGCGAGATCATCCGCCTGATCTGGAAACGCTTTACCGACCCCTTCGGCGGCCCCAAGGGCCTTAAGCGCATCGACGCCTTTCCCGATATAGACACCGGTTTCCTGTCGATCGATTTCTACGAGCCGGTCAATTATTATTTTCTAGCATTGATAATAGTTTCCATATCGTTGTTCATTCTTTACAGGATCGAACGGTCGCGCATCGGGCTGACCTTCCACGCGATCCACTGGCAGGACAGGCTGGCCGAGTCGATCGGCGTCGACACGTTCCGCTACCGGACCCTGGCCTTCGTCATCGCCTCATTCTTCGCCGGGATCGCCGGCGGCCTCTATGCCCACTATGTCGGCACGGTGAACCCGACCCGCTTCGGCGTCGACCAGATGGTCTATGTCCTGGTCTGGGCCATCGTCGGCGGGACTGCGACCTTCCACGGCCCGATCCTCGGCGTCATTGTCTTGACCGTCATCAACGAGATCGTCCTGCGCGGCCTGGGCCTGGATACGGCGCGGCCGCTGATCTACGGCGCCATCCTGATCCTGTCGGTCCTCTATCTGCCGGATGGCCTTGAGAGCCTCGGGCCGAAGGTGCGGGCCTGGCTGCACCGCCGGCGGCGCGGGCCGGCCGCGGCCGCCGGGAGAGAGGGGGGAGAGGCGGCATGAACGCGCCCGCCGACCCGCCGATCCCGGAAGCGCCCATCCTGGAGGCGCGGGGGCTGACCCGCCGGTTCGGCGGCCTGGTGGCGGTCGACGATTTCAGCTTCGCGGTGCGCGAGGGCGCGATCCACGGCCTGATCGGGCCGAACGGCGCCGGCAAGACCACGACCTTCAACGTGATCAGCGGTTTCTACGCGCCGACGTCCGGGCAGGTGCTCTATCGCGGCCGGGACATTTCCGGGCGCAAGACCAGCGCGCTGGCCGAGATGGGGCTGGTGCGGACCTTCCAGGGCTCGACGCTGTTCCAGGAATTCTCCGTTCTGGACAATGTCCGGGTCGGCCGCCATCTCGGCACCCGCGCGGGCTTCCTGAGACGGCTGCTCGGCACGGACCGCGGGTCGGAAGCGCAGGCCGATGCCAGCGCGCGGGAGGCCCTGGCCTTTTTCGGCCTGGAAGAGTTGGCGGACGAGCCGGTCTCGAACCTGCCGCACGGCCATCAGCGCATGCTCGGCATGGCGGTCGCGCTGGCGGCGGAGCCCAAGGTGCTGCTGCTCGACGAACCCTTCACCGGCATGAACCCGGAGGAGACCCGGCGCATGATGGAACTCGTCCGGCGCATCCGCGACGGCGGCGTCACCGTCATGCTTGTCGAGCACGACATGCAGGCGGTGATGAATCTGTGCGACATCATCACGGTGATGAATTTCGGCGCCCTGCTGGTCGAGGGCGCGCCGGACGACGTGCGCAACGATCCTGCGGTGATCGAAGCCTATCTCGGCTCTGCCACGGGCAACGGGGCGGGCAACGGGGCGGGCGATGCTGCTTGAGATCCGCGATATCGAGGTGCGCTACCAGAAGACCGCGGCGCTCAAGGGCGTCACGATGGCAGTGCCGGCCGGCGGGATCGTCACCATCATCGGCGCGAACGGCGCCGGCAAGACGACGACCCTGCGCGCCATTTCCGGGCTCGAACCGCTGACACGGGGCGAGATCCATTTCGACGGCGCGCGCATCGACGGCCGGCCGCCGGAAGAGATCGTGCGCCGAGGCATTGCCCACGTTCCCGAGGGACGGCGGGTGTTCCCGGACCTGACTGTCGAGGAGAACCTGCGCACCGGCGCCTTCCTGCGCACCGACAGGGCGGCGGTCGAGGCCTCGCTCGCCGACGTTTTCGGGCGCTTTCCGCGCCTCGCCGAGCGGCGCAAGCAGTGGGCCCGCTCCATGTCCGGCGGCGAGCAGCAGATGCTGGCGATCGGCCGGGCACTGATGAGCGCGCCGCGGGTGCTGCTGCTCGACGAGCCGTCGATGGGCCTGTCGCCGGTCATGGTGCAGGAGATCGCGCGGATCGTCACCGACATCTCCGCCCAGGGCACGCCGGTCGTCCTGGTCGAGCAGAATGCCGAGATGGCGCTGCTGCTGGCCCGGTACGCCTATGTGCTCGAAACCGGCGCCGTCGCGCTGGAAGGCCCGGCCGGCGACCTGCACGAGAACGACCACGTCCGCCGCGCCTATCTCGGCGGGTAGCGCCGGCGGATTGGCATCGTTAGGGTAGGGCTCCGCACACCGGGAGCCCCGCCATGCCCGACGGTCCGAACGCCTCCGCGCCGTCCGAATCCGGCCGCCGCGCGAACCGCAGGCTGCGTTCGCGCATCACGACCGACGGCCTCGACCGGGTTGCCCACCGCGCCTTCATGCGCGCGATGGGGCTGGACAGCGAAGCGATCGCACGGCCGATGGTCGGCGTCGTCACCACCGAGGGCGAGATGACGCCCTGTAACATGGGCCTCGCCAACCAGGCCGATTACGCCCGGCGCGGTATCGTCGAGGCCGGCGGCACGCCGCGGGAATTCCGCACCATTTCGGTGTCCGACGGCATCTCGATGCAGCACCAGGGCATGAAATTCTCGCTGCTGTCGCGCGAGATCATCGCCGACAGCGTCGAGGCCGTGGTCCGCGGCCACGCCTACGACGCGCTGGTCTGCTTCGCCGGCTGCGACAAGACCCTGCCTGGCATGATGATGGCGATGGCGCGGCTCAACGTGCCGTCGGTCTTCATCTACGGCGGCTCCATGCTGCCCGGCACACGCGGCGGCGAGGACGTGACGGTGCTGACTGCCTACGAGGGCGTCGGCGGTGTGCTGGTCGGCACGGTGCCGGAGGAGGAGGTCAACGCGCTGGAGCTGGTCTGCGCGCCAACCATCGGCGCCTGCCCGGGCCAGTTCACGGCCAACACCATGGGCATGGTCTCCGAAGCGCTCGGCCTGGCGCCGCTCGGCTCGTCGATGATCCCGGCGGTGTTCGCCGAGCGGCAGGGCATCGCCCGGCGCGCCGGCCACGCCGTCATGGCGGCGCTGGAAAAGGGCGGCCCGCTGCCGCGGGACCTGGTGACCCGCACGAGCCTGCAGAATGCCGCGGCGGTGGTCGCGGCGACCGGCGGTTCGACGAACGCGGCGCTGCACCTGCCGGCCATCGCCAACGAGGCCGGCATCTCCTTCGACATGGACGATGTGGCGAAGGTGTTCGACCGCACGCCGCTCGTCGCCGACCTGCAGCCCGGCGGCCGCTTCCTCGCCAGGGACGTCCACGGCATCGGCGGCGCGCCGGTCGTCTTCCGCCTGCTGATGGAAAGCGGCCTGTTCGACGGCGCGGCGCTGACCTTCACCGGCGAAACGATGGCCGACGCGCTCAAAGGCGTCCCGGACCCGGACGGCGAGATCATCCGCCGCAAGGGCGACGAACGCTCACCCGACGGCGGCGTGATCGTGCTCAAGGGCAACCTGTGCCCGGACGGTGCGCTATTGAAGGTGGCCGGGCTGAACTCGACTTATTTCAAGGGCCCGGCCCGGGTGTTCGACGAAGAGGAGAGCTGCAACGCCGCGGTGCAGACTCAGGCCTACGAGGACGGTGAGGTCATCGTCATCCGCAACGAAGGCCCGGTCGGCGGCCCGGGCATGCGCGAGATGCTCGGCACGACGGCGCTGATCTACGGCCAGGGCCGGGGCGAGAAGGTGGCGCTGCTGACCGACGGGCGCTTCTCCGGCGCAACCCGCGGCATGTGCATCGGCTACGCCGCGCCGGAAGCGGCGGTCGGCGGCCCGCTCGCTCTGATCCGCGACGGCGACGTCATCGAGATCGACGCCGCAAAGCGCTCGATCAACGTCCTGCTCCCGGAGGAAGAACTGGCCGCCCGCCGCGCCGCCTGGCAGGCGCCGGACCCGCGCCGGCTCGGCGGCGCGCTGGAGAAATACGCGCGGCTGGTCGGCCAGGCCAACACGGGCGCCGTCACCCATTCCGGCGCGGTCGAGTGGGAGTGGGAGGCGTAGGGCGCCCTATTTGCGGTGCCGCCGCCAGGTCCAGAATATGGTGAAGACGGCGGCGGCGAGGAGCAGGGCGGCGATCGGCCGGGTCACAAACACCGTTGCGTCCATGTCGTTGGCGGTGAGCGCGTTGCGCAGGTTGGTCTCGACCATCGGGCCGAGCACGAGGCCGAGGACGACCGGCGCCATCGGGAAGCCGAAGCGGATCAGGACATAGCCGGCGAGGCCGAGTACCGCCATCAGGCCGACCTCGAACGTCGTGTTGTTGATCGCGAAGGCGCCGGTCGCGCACAGCACGCCGATGACCGGAATGAGGATGCGCGGCGGCAGCTTCAGGATCGCCGGCAGCCAGCGCCGCGTGCCGAGGCCGATGACCAGGATGCAGATGTTCGCGAACAGCAGGATGAGCAGGATCTGCACGAACAGGTCGCTCTTCTCGGCGATGAAGAACGGGCCGGGATCGATGCCCTGGATCAGCAGGGCGCCGATCAGCACCGCGGTCACCGTATCGCCCGGAATGCCCAGCGTGAGCAGCGGGATGAGCGCGCCGCCCGTGACCGCGTTGTTCGCAGTCTCCGCCGCAATGACGCCGCGCGGATCGCCCTCTTCCTGCGCTTGCGGCGCCTTCCTACGGGCCGATTCGCCGTAGGCGATCCAGGCCGCGATGGTCGGCCCGGTGCCGGGCAGGATGCCGATGCCCGTGCCGATGAACGCGCTGCGCAGCGTCAGCCACTTGTTGCGCAGATAGTGCGAAAGCACTTCGCCCGCGCCGACCCGGCGCTGCGCCGGCAGGGTGGCCAGCGTGTCCTTGCGCGCGGCCTGCACCAGCATTTCCGAGACCGCGAAAAAGGCGATCAGCGCCGGCATGAGCGGCACGCCGCCGAGCAGGTTCGGGTCGCCGAAGGTCAGCCGCGTCATGCCGCCGACCGGGTCGATGCCGCTGCAGCCGAGCAGCATGCCGAGCGCAGCGGCGATCATGCCTTTCAGCAGCGAGCCGCCGGAGACTGCGGCGACGCAGACCAGCCCGAAGGTGCCGAGGGCGAAATATTCGACCGAAGTGAATTCGAGCGCAAAATTGGCCAGGTTCGGCGCCGCCAGCATCAGCACGAGTATCGAGACGAAACCGCCGATGAAGGATGAGACCACCGACAGGCTGATCGCCAGATCGGCGTTGCCGCGGCGCGCCATGCGGTAACCGTCGAGCGCGGTTGCCGCGTTGCCCGGCGCGCCCGGCGTGTTGATCAGGATGGCGGGGATCGAGCCGGCGAAATAGCCGCCGCAATAGATGCCGAGCAGGAGGGCCATGGCGACCTCGAAGGAGGCGCCGAAGGTCAGCGGGGTCGCGATGGCGACACCGGCGGTCGCCGTCAGGCCCGGCGCCGCGCCGAAGATCAGGCCGACGACGACCCCGATCAGGATCCAGAGCAGGATCATCGGATCGGCGATTGCGCCGAGGGCAGTGCCGATCGCGGAGAAGGAGATCAGATCCATGTCGGCAGCAGCACGGTGAATCCGTAGCGGAATACGGCATACACCGCGGCCGAGACCGCGACCGGGATCAGGGCCAGTTCAAGCGGCCGGCGTGAGCCCAGAATCCACAGCGACAGGATTGTGAACGCCCAGGTCCCGAGCCGGAAATCGACATAGCGGAAGGTCAGGCAGTAGAGCAGGAACAGGGCGGCCATCATCAGGCCGCGCCGCCGCATCAGCCCGGACAGCACATCTGCCGTGCCGAGATCGCCCGGCCGCAGCGCCAGCAGGCCGCCGAGCAGCACCAGTACGCCGGCCAGCAGGCCGGGAAAGAAGCGCGCCGAGAGGGTCGATTGCCGTTCGTTGATCTCGATGCCGGCGACCAGCAGCGCCAGGGCAAGGCCCAGCGCCACGACCGCCAGCCCGACGATCCGGTCCGCCCGTTTCGGCACGCGCCCTCCCCGGGCTTGGGGACGGACCGGACCCGGAGCCCGCTTACTTGATCAGGCCGATATCCTTGAGCACGACCCGGTGCTTCGCGACGTTGGCGTCGATGCGCTTCTGGAATCCCTCGCCGTCGAGAAATGCCTCGTTGAAGTTGAACTTCTTGTACAGCGCCGAGGTCGAAGCCTGGTTGGCGACCTTCTTCACGACCGCGCGCAGCTTGCTCACCACGGCCGCTGGCGTGCCCTTGCGGGTCAGCAGGCCGAACCACACGGCGACCGTGAAGTCGTAGCCCTGCTCCTTGAAGGTCGGCACGTCCGGGAAGTAGGGCACGCGCTTGTCCGCCGCGATACCGATCACCCGCAGCTTGCCGCCTCTGGCGAGCCCGGTGTAGTTCGGCGCGCCGACGAACACGAAATCGACCTCGCCCGACAGGGTCTTGGTGACCGCGCCCTTGCCGCCCCGGCCGCCGATATGCTTCATCTTGATGCCCTGGGCCTTGGCGAAGATCTCCATGTTGATGTGCTGGGTCGCGCCGGGGCCGGGCGTGGCGTACTTGACGCCGCCGGGCTTGGCCTTGGCCGCCGCGACGATGTCCTTCACCGATTTGAACGGGCTGTCCGCCTTGACGGCGAGGCCGATCGGCACCTCTACGAGCTGGGCCAGCGGGACGAAATCGCTCGTGACGTAGCCCGGTTTCGAGATCAGCGGCCGGGCCGTCAGCGCGCCGGTCGAGCCCATCAGGAGCGTATAGCCGTCGCCTTTCGCCTTGTTGGCTTCGGCGGTGCCCTTGCCGCCGCCGGCGCCCGGGATGTTCTGCACCACGAAGGGCACCTTCAGCTCCTTCTTGAGCTGCTCGGCGATCACCCGGGCGGTGCCGTCGAGCGAATCGCCGGCGCCGAACGGCACGACGATCTTGACGGGTTTTTCCGGATATTCCGCGATGGCGGGTGCGGCGATGGAAACCGCTGCAATGCCGGCCGCAACAGCGAACGGGCGCGTAAGCGATAACGATAATTTCATAACCTTTTCCTCCCGATTTCCGGCCCGTGCCCGGCCCCGGAATCCGGCGAGCCGGATACGGCGCGGCCTGCATGGACTTGACGGAAACGTATTTCTATCATCGGAAGCGGTCAACGGCGGCAGGGAAGGCTCATGCCCGACATCTCCATTTCCTATCTCAACGGCAGGGACGTCGACGCCCTCGCCATGACCGAGGACGAGATCATCGCCGCGGTCGAATCCGGCCTGCGCGCCCAGGGCAACGGCGAGACTGTCCTCGAACCGCGCGTCCATCTGGTGCCCGAATCGTCCGACAAGGGCCATTTCAACCTGCTGCGCGGCTATATCAAGCCCTTGGGCTTTGCCGGCTTCAAGATGGTCGGCGATTTCGTCGACAACTACAAACAGGGCCTGCCGTCGGAGATGGCGATCCTGTGCCTGTTCGATCCCGAAACCGGCATGCCGCGGGCCATCGTCGACGCAACGGCGATCACCGAGATGCGCACCGGCGCAATGACGGCGATCGGCGCGAAGTACCTGGCGCGCCGAGATTGCCGGAGCCTCGGCCATATCGGGGCGCGCGGCACCGCCTACTGGAACGTCCGGCTGCTCGACCACCTGTTCGATTTCGACGAGATCCGCGTCCATTCCCGCCGCCCGGAGAGCCGCGAGGCCTTCGGCGCCCGGCTGAGCGAAGACCTGGGCAAGACGGTGATCGTCACCGACAACTGGAAGGACTGCCTCGACGGCGCCGACATCCTGGTCGAGGCGTCGCGCCTGCCGGAGCCTGAGCCCCTGTTCCTGACGGAATGGGTGAGGAAGGGCGCCTTCGTCGTCCCCTACGGCACGATGAGCAGCGTCGAGCTCTCGCTCACCGACATCATGGACAAGATCGTGGTCGACGACTGGGGCCAGTGCAAGCCGGGCAAGCCTTTCGGGTCGCTGCGCCGCCATGTCGACGAGGGCAGGCTGACCGAAGAGACGCTGCACGCCGAAATGGGCGAGATTGTCGCCGGCCTGAAACCCGGGCGCGAAAGCGACGGCGAGACCAACCTGTTCTGGCACCGCGGCCTGAGCCTGAGCGATATCGCCCTCGGCGCCGCCATGCTGGAAAAGGCGGAACGGATGGGCATCGGCGCGACGCTGCCCTTCGCTTGATCGCCGCTGTCGGCACGGCTCCGCTATCGGGTCGGTACTGCAATACCGGTCGGGCCGGCAGCCCGGCGGCCTCACGCCGCCAGCGCGTCCAGAAATCCGCAAATCCGCTCCACCGCCAGTGCAAGGTTGCTTTCCTCGGTATGGCCGGAGGCCTTGCGCGGCTTGAAACTGTGGTCGCCGTCGGGCAGCCAGGCGAGCGAAATGGTTTCGGAGAGAGTATAGCAGGGCACCTCGTCGGCGCGGCCGAGCGGGTCGCGTTCGCCCTGCAGGATCAGCGCCGGCGTTGCCAGCGTTTCCAGATGCGCCGTGCGCAGCCTGTCCGGCCGGCCGGGCGGATGGAAGGGATAGCCGAGGCAGACCAGCCCGCGCACCCCGGCTTCATCGGCTATCATGCTCGCCATCCGGCCGCCCAGGCTCTTGCCGCCGATGACGAGCGTATCCGCCCCGAGATCGGCGATGACGCTTCGCCAAGTCCCGGTCAGCACGGGTTCCCGGTCCGGCGGCTTCTTCGCACCGGTCGCGCGCCGCGCCGCCATGTAGGGAAATTCGAACCGGACGACGCGCCAACCGGCGGCGGCCACACCTTCGGCGATCCGGTCCATGAAGGGGCTGTCCATCGGGGCGCCGGCGCCGTGGGCGAGGATCAGGGTGAGCGGCGCGCCGTCCGGGCCGTCCGTCAGGGTCCGAACGCTCACCGCTTCTTGCGGAAGGAATCCAGGTTCACGACTTCGCCGGTCTGCGCCGCCCCGTCCGCTGCTTCGTCCGCCGGCCCGTCCGCTTCGGGGCCGCCCCCGGCGTCTTCGTTGCTCGCCGCCGGCGGGGCGTCGCCCGGCCCGGCGCCGGCTTCGTCCTCCTCCGCCGTTTCGGCATCGGCGGTCAGCTCGAATTTCAGGCCGAAGGGCACGGAGGGATCGGCGAAGGACGTGACGCAGTCGAACGGCACTTCCAGCCGTTCCTGCCGCCGGTTGAAGCTGAGTTCGACGGAGAACAACGCCTCGCCGACTTCCAGGTTCCAGAACTGGTGCTCCAGAACGATGGTCATCTCCTCCGGATAGGTCCGCGCCAGACGCTCGGGGATGTCGACGCCCGGGCCGGCCGTGAGGAAAGTGATGTAGAGCCCATGGCCTTCAGGCAGGCCGAAGGTCGCGACCTGCTCCAGCGCGGTGCGCACGACGCCGCGCAGCGCGTCCTCGACGATCTTCTCGTAATGCAGGAGTTCCGGCTCCATCGCCCCGGCCGTCTTGCCCTGCCGCGCCCGGCGGCTTTTGTCCCATTATGGAGCGCCGGGCAGATGCCGCAAGCGGGGAATGGCGCCGGCCGCGTTCGGTGGGGGGCTTCTGTTGCCCGGCGCCCCCCGGGCCGCGCTTTCCTAGAAGCTAGGCAGCGAGTGCCAAACGATCGTTGTCGTTAGCATTTGTGAAGGTAGCCCGATAACGGTGGTACAATGCCGGGCGAAAAGCGAACCTTTTACTGCACGTCGATCCTGTTTCGCCCCCATGAGAAGCCGGGCCGTCGGCGGCGCGCGGGACGCAAACCCGCCCCTAAACCGCCGGGGCCCGGCGAAACTGGTGGAGGCGCCGGGTACTGCCCCCGGGTCCGCAACAGCTATTGCGCACGCCGTTTATCGCCATAGTCGCCCGAAGGCGACATTGCGAAGATAGGGCCTCGCGGCGAATTTTGAAAGAGGGACGGGGCAGCGATACCCGGTGACGCGGCGGGACCGAAACGCTAGTTTCGCCATCCAATGCGAACGTAACGATTGCCGAGAATGCCGAACGAGTCCGACAGCCTGCCGCCCCCCAATGCCAACGCCACGGCTGACCAGATCGCCGAGATCGAAGAGGCGCGCGCCCGCATGGCGGAGACGCGGCGCGTCGTTGCTCCAGGGCTGGAGGAGGTGCTCTACACCGCCTTCCCGGTGCTCGATCACGGCTTCGTCCGGGTGGTCGACTATATGGGCGACGACGCCGCGGTCGTGCAGGCGGCGCGGGTGTCCTACGGCCGGGGCACCAAGTCGGTGCGCAACGATGCCGGCCTGATCCGATACCTGCTGCGCCACCGGCACACCACGCCGTTCGAGATGTGCGAGATCAAGCTGCATGTGAAGCTGCCGGTCTTCGTCGCGCGCCAGTGGATCCGCCACCGCACCGCCAACGTGAACGAATATTCGGCGCGCTATTCCGTGCTCGACCGCGAGTTCTACATCCCGGCGCCGGAGCACCTTGCGGCGCAGTCCGCGGCCAACCGGCAGGGAAGGGGCGACGTGCTGGAAGGCGAGGAAGCGGCGCGGGTGCTGCAACTGCTGCGCGACGACGCGGCGGCCTGCTACGACCATTACGAGGAAATGCTGAACGAGGGGCCGGACGGCGCGCCGGCCGATCCCGGCCGCCAGGGCCTCGCCCGCGAACTGGCGCGCATGAACCTGCCGCTCAGCGTCTATACCCAGTGGTACTGGAAGACCGACCTGCACAACCTGCTGCATTTCCTCAGCCTGCGCGCCGACGCGCACGCGCAATACGAAATTCGCGCCTATGCGGATGTCATGCTGGCGCTGACCGAGCGGTGGGTGCCGATCACGGCGCAGGCCTTCCGCGACTACAGCCTGGGCGCGGTCAGCCTGTCGGCGCCGGCGCTCGCCGCGGTCCGGCGGATGATCGCCGGCGAAGCGGTGACGCAACCGGACAGCGGCCTCAGCGCCCGCGAATGGCGCGAACTGATGGCGGCGCTGGAGCGGTAGGGGCCTTGCGTTGTTCCGCCGGTCCGGCGCCTGCGCCGGTCCCGGAGGACATCGCGGCCGATCGGGTGAAAGACGGATTTCCGGAGAGGGAGAGATAATGGCGACCGATCCGGCATTGATCGACGCGCTGCGCGGCATCTCGACCGCGACGCTCACGATGCAACTCCTCAAACGCGGCGTCCGGCGCGGCTGGATGGCCGGGACGAAGCCGCTGCAGCCGGGCGGGCCGCGGCTCGCCGGGCCGGCATTCACTCTCCGGTTCGTTCCCGGCCGCGAGGACGTCTCGACCCGGGAAAGCTACGCCGCGCCGAATTCGCTGCGCGACGCCATCGAGGCCATGCCGCCCGGCGTAGTCGCCGTGATCGACAGCCGGGGCGAGCAGGGCGCCGGAACCCTGGGTGACATCCTGGCCGGCCGGATGAAGCGGCGCGGCGTGGCCGGCATCGTCAGCGACGGCCCGATGCGGGATGTCGCCGGCATTCGTGCCGTTGACATTCCGGTCTGGTGCAATGGCGCCGCTGCGCCGCCGTCCATCGCGGCCCTGTGGTTCGCCGGCTGGCAGGAGCCGATCGGCTGTGGCGGCGTCGCGGTGTTTCCGGACGACATCGTCGTTGCCGACGACGACGGCGCCGTGGTGCTGCCGCAGGCGCTTGCCGCCGAAATTGCCGAAGACGGCGCCGAGCAGGAAGCGCTGGAAGCTTGGATTCTCGCCGAAATCGAGCGCGGCGAACCGGTCAAGGGCCTGTACCCACCGGACGATGCGGCGCTGGCGCGGTATCGTGCCGCAAAATCGGAACAGGATTGATTTTGTTGAAAAATGTCACTAAACCCAATTTATGTCAAAAAAAGAAAAACCTGTGTCACGTGTTCAGCGCTATCGCACAAGGGTCGGTCCCGGCGGGCGTGTGGTGATACCGGCCGAACTCCGGCGAGCGCTCGAAATCGAAATCGGCGATGAAGTTATCCTTTATTCGGAGGGCGGCGAATTGCGCCTCTATACCCACGCCATGGCTATCGAACGTGCTCAGGAGCTGGTTCGGAAATATGTCCCGGAAGGGGTGAACCTGGCTGACGAATTGATAGCCGACCGTCGCCGGGAAGCCGCGCAGGAGGAAGCCGAAGCCCGCGAATGGCGTTTGAGAAATCGGGCGAGCAAGGCTGCCGCCGAGTAATCGCCGGTGGCCAGGAATTTCGTTCTCGATTCCTCGGCAGTTCTTGCGCTGCTGAATGACGAAACGGGTGCCGACGTTGTGGCCGAGATTATGCCGTCAAGCGTCGTGTCGGCAGTCAATCTGGCCGAAGTCATCTCCTCACTCGTCAATAAGGGCATCAGCGGCGCCGATGCCGAAACGGCGCTCTTGACGCTGGATTGCAAATCCGAGCCTTTCCGGCGCGAAGAGGCGCTTCTCTCCGGGCGACTGAGGGAATCGACACGACACGCTGGCCTGTCGTTCGGCGACCGGGCCTGTCTCGCCCTGGCGCTTACGCTCAGGTTGCCCGTTTACACGGCCGACCGGGCGTGGCGGGACCTGCCGCTCGATGTTGATGTCCGCCTGATTCGGTAGCCCCGTCGGACGGGGCCGGTCTCGTTGACACTGGCCGCGGAAGCCATCTGAGGTAAATTCAGAAGCATGGCGAAGAAGAAAAACAGCGACTACGAAAGCGATTTCTGGCGCGTTTCGATGGGCTCGGGCGGGCGCGTCGTCATCCCTGCTTCGGTTTGTGAAGCGCTGGGCTTCGCCGAGGGCGAGCCGCTTGTGCTGACTATGGACGACGGAACGGTGCGGATCGAAACCTACGCGCGCAGCGCCGAACGGCTCCAGGCGCAGGTCCGGGCGATGATCCCGCCGACCGGCGACCTCGTCGACCGGTTCCTCGCCGACAAGCGGGCGGAAGCGGCGCGCGAGAATGCCCGCGACGCCGAATGGATGCAGGCCGACACGCCGGTCGACCGGGCTGCGGAATAACCCGTTGCGCGGCGAACGGGTCGTTCCCGATTCGTCGACGGTCCCGGCCATGATGTTCGGCAACCGGATTTGCCTGTGTCTGGCGGGAAAGCTGGAACTACCGGCCGTCACCTGCGATACCATGTGGCGCGAGCTCGATATCGGCGTCGATATCCGCGTGCTCCGATAGCCGCCCGCACCAGCAAGGAGATTGCCATGACCTCCGCAACCGCTTCCGACCCTGTCGTTATCGTCGACGGTGCGCGCACGCCGATGGGGAGCTTTCAGGGAACGCTCAAGGACATTACGGCCACAGCGCTGGGCGCCGTCGCCATCGAAGGCGCACTCAAGCGCGCCGGGGTGGCCGGTGAGGATGTCGACGAAGTTATCATGGGCTGCGTGCTGCCGGCCGGGCTGGGCCAGGCGCCGGCGCGCCAGGCGGCGCACGGCGCCGGCATCCCGTGGGACGCCGGCTGCACCACCGTCAACAAGATGTGCGGCAGCGGCATGAAGGCGACCATGCTGGCCCACGACATGCTGGCGGCCGGCGTCAACGAGGTGATGGTCGCCGGCGGCCTCGAGAGCATGACCAACGCGCCCTATCTGATGGACAAGGCCCGCGGCGGCCTGCGCATGGGCCACGGCAAGGTCTGGGACCACATGTTCCTCGACGGGCTGGAGGACGCCTACGAGCCCGGCCGCCTGATGGGCGCCTACGCCGAGGACACGGCCCAGCACTACCAGTTCACCCGCGAGGCCCAGGACGATTTCGCGATAACGTCGCTCAAGCGGGCCAGGGCGGCGAACGAAGACGGCTCCTTCGACCGCGAGACCGAGCCGGTCACCGTGCGAACCCGCAAGGGCGAGGTCACGGTTACCCAGGACGAGCAGCCCTTCAACGCCGATCTGGGGAAAATTCCGAAGCTGCGGCCCGCCTTCCGCAAGGACGGCACGGTGACGCCGGCCAACTCCTCCTCGATCTCGGACGGCGCTTCCGCCCTCGTCCTGACCACGCAGTCGGAGGCCGAGAAACGCGGCCTGACGCCCCGCGCGCGCATCGTCGCCCACGCGACCCACGCCCAGGAGCCCGCCTGGTTCACCACCGCCCCGGTCGGCGCCATCGACAAGGTGCTGGAAAAGGCCGGCTGGACGAAGGCCGACGTCGGTCTCTACGAGGTCAACGAGGCATTCGCCGTTGTCACGATGGCGGCGATGAAGGAGCATGGCCTGCCCCACGACATCGTCAACGTCCATGGCGGCGCCTGCGCCCTCGGCCACCCGATCGGCGCCTCGGGCGCGCGCATCATCGTGACCCTGCTGAACGCGATGGAGCGGAAGGGCGTCGAGCGCGGCGTCGCCTCCCTGTGTATCGGCGGCGGCGAGGCGACGGCGATCGCCATCGAGCGGCTGCACTGAGCACGGCGCAAGCCGGCCGAGCCTGATATAGGCTCGACGAGCCGGTGATCGCGATCGACGCGGCGACCTGCTGACGGTGGCTGCGCCAGCGGGGCATCGATGACAAGACCTACGGCCGGGGCAGCCTGATGCAGGATTATGAGGGCAGGCCGAAGAGTGGCCAGCTGCCCGATTAGTCTCCGGTATCGAGGCGGAAAGCCTCGCCGCGGCGCACGATGCGGCCGGCGACCGGGGTCGGGAAATGCCCGGCGAGCAGGATCGATTCGGTCTCGGCCAGCCGTTCGATCATGGCCGTGCGGCTGCGCGCCGACATCGCCGGGTCTTCGCAGAAGGCGCTCGACAGGCCGGGGTCGCACAGTTGCAGGGGCGTGTGCATGGTGTCTCCGCACAGCAGGGTGTGACGGCCGCCGCCGCGCACGTTGACGTTCACGTTGCCCGGCGTGTGGCCGAAGGCGGGCTCCAGCCAGACGCCGCGATCCAGCTCGTGGTCGGCCTCGACCAGCACCGCCCGTCCGGCCTCCATGACCGGCAGGACGCTGTCGTCGAAGCTGCCGTGATTGGGCGGCTCCTGCATACCTTCGGCCTTCGCGCGGCGGGCTTCGGCTTCCCAGAACTCGTACTCCCGGCGCGCGAAGACGTAGCGCGCTTTCGGGAAGGTCGGCACCCAGCGGCCGTCGACCAGCTGCGTGTTCCAGCCGACATGATCGGCGTGCAGATGGGTGCACATCACGATGTCGATCTCTTCCGGCGCCACGCCGGCGGCGCGCATCGTGTCGAGGAACGGCGTCTGCTGCCGGTGCCACGTCGGGCGCAGCGGCCGGTCCTTGTCGTTGCCGACGCAGCAATCGACCAGGATGGTCTGGCGCGGCGTGCGCAGGACGAGCGCGTGGAAGGCCATAATCAGCTTGCCGTCCGGCGCAATAAAACGGGGCGCCAGCCAGTCGGCGTTGGCGTCGACCAGGTCCTGCGTCGCGCCCGGCAGGATGAAACCGAAATCGGCGAAGGCGCCCTCGGCCTCGACGATCCGGTCGATGACGATGTCGCCGATCAGCTGGGTCTTCATGTCCGGGCGCCGGCTACTCCGCCGCCACGGCGCCGGCGCCCGCACCCGTCAGGGCCCCGATCACCTCGCCGGTCGTCATGATGTCGGCGAAGCTGATCGACATGCTGGTCAGGCTGGCGTTGTGGATGGCGTCGGTATAGGTCGCGTTGCCGTCCGCCACCATGATGACGTGGAAGTTTCGCATCATGGCGTCGCGCGCCGTCGCCTCGCAGCAGACGTTGGTGAGCGTGCCGGTGATCGCCAGCGTGTCGATGCCGCTGGCGCGCAATTGCGCCTCGATGTCCGACGATCCCTGGATGAAGGCGCTGAACCGGTTCTTGACCGCCCGCATGTCGCCGTCCTCGGCAGCCATGTCCGGCCACAGGGGATGGCCCTCGGCGCCGTCCATGAGCTGCTCCGCGATCCGTCTTGCGGTCTCCGGGCTGGCGGTGCCGCCCAAGAAGGACGACCATTCGGTGAAGATCCTGTCGTCGAACGTGGTGGTGACCCAGACGACCGTCCCGCCGGCTGCACGGAAGGACGCCGCAAGGCGGTTGATGTTGGGAACGACCTCGCGCGCCATCGGCACTTCCGACGGCAGGCCCTCTTTCAGGAACGCCGTCTGCATGTCGACCACGACCAGGGCCGTGCGCGCCGGATCCAGCGTATCGCGCACATGCAGCCTGCCGCCGCGCCGCATCCTGATGAGCCGGACTGCGTCCGGGTGGATTTCGGTCTTGTGCATACCTTCCTTCCGGTCAGGCTCCGCCGGCTCGCTCCCGGCATCGAAGCAAGGGTGCACAGGAAGCCGGCCTTGTCCAGCGTGGCGCTTCGCGGATCCATGTCCCCTTGGGCTGAGGCCGGTTCGGGGACTCCCCGCTATCGACCCGGTCCGATTCCGCCTATAAGGACGTGCAGGTCCGGGGTACCTGCGGCAGCGGCGGGTTAAGGTCGATGAGTCAGGACAGGCATATTCCGTTCGAAGCGCCGGTGGTCGATCACCTGTCGGTGCGGGTCGTCGTCGACTCCCGCCACGAGCTCTTTCTGCCGAAGGCCGACCATCCGCACGTCCACATCGAGCATGTCGGGATGATCCCCGGACAGCATATGACGACGCTCGCCGGCGAATGGGGCCTCTCGCTGCATCTCGAATCGACGGCAGGCGGGCACAAGGCCGCGTACCTGCTCGATTTCGGCTATACGCCGGAGATCCTGAACCGGAATTTCGCGCTGCTGAACATCGATCCGGCGCGGCTGACCGGCCTGATCCTGAGCCACGGGCATCGCGATCACTACGGCGGTCTGGAGGGATTCGTGGCGCGCCACCGGAACGAAATGGGCGACGACCTGAATCTCTACGTCGGTGCGGAGGAAGCGTTTCATGTGCGCTGGGTTCCGGCCGGTCAACCGCCTCCCGGCGAGGAGCCGGAGATGCTGCCCTGGGGTGCGCCGGACCGCGACTCGCTGGTCGCGCACGAGGTTGCGCCGGTGTGTTGCGACGGCCCCCGAGCGCTCGCCGGCGCCTTCACCACCGGCTACATCGAGCGCAATTCCTTCGAGGAGGTCACCGGCGGCACCAAACTGGAAGTTCCCGACCATTTCAGCGAAGCCGAACGCCGCGGGGAGCTGGTGTTCGACAGCCACCCGGAGGAGCACGCGACCTGCTATCTGGTCCGCGGGCGCGGACTGGTCGTCATTTCGTCCTGCGGCCATGCCGGCATCGTGAACTCGGTCCGGACCGCGATGGCGGTTGCCGGCACCGACAAGCTTCACGCCGTGATCGGCGGTTTCCATCTCGGCCTGGCGAAGCCGGACTACATCGAATTCACCATCGACGAACTGGAGAAGCTCGAGCCGGATGTCGTCGTCCCGATGCACTGCACCGGAGAGCCTTTCATCGAAGCGATGCGCCGGCGCATGCCGGAGCGGCTTGTGCGCTCCTTCCTCGGCACCAGGATTTCATTCGGCGTTTGATCCCCGACATCGGCTCCGGCGCCGTCCTGCATGCGCCGGGCCCGATCGCTGCGCCCGCGGGCAAGCCGCGCTGCGGCTCGCTGCGTCCCGACACACCCGGCCTTGCTTCCGTTCTCCGCTGCTGCAATCGAACTTTCCGGCAGGTCGCGCCGCAGCCTGACGGCCGTATCGGTTCAAACAACTCCTTTCGCGCCCTTACATGACATTTTCTTGCCAGATGGTCGCGTGGCCGGTAACATCTGCGCACGGGAGAACGAATAATCGATTAATTCGCCCACTTTCGCCGCTTCGTGTCGGGCCGTAGCAACAGGCGACAGCAGCCTTCATTTTTTTGAAGCTGACCGTTTCCGGCTGCGAGAACGAATTCGACACGCTTACAAGCGATGCGGAAGCGCCACGGGGCTCCTTTTGACCGGGAGCAGACATGATGTCCAGGCCGACACTAAGCCAAATTGCCGAACAGCTGGGGGTTTCAACTGCAACTGTGTCGCTTGCCATGCGCGGCAGCCCGAAAATCTCACAAAAAACCCGGGAGAGAGTGGCGGTCGCTCTGAAGGAATCGGGATATATCTACCAGCGTAGCGCTGCCGGCCTGCGAACCGCAAAAACCCATACAGTCGGCGTCGTCCTGAACAATATTTCCGATCCGTTTTGCAGCACTCTTCTGGCATCTATCGAGGAAGAACTGTCGAAAGCAGGACGAACGATATTCTTGTGCAATAGCAATGAATCCGTTCAAAGACAGACCGAATTTCTAAGATCCATGGCAGAATATAATGCCGATGGCGTGATTATTTCGCCGGCAATCGGCTCGACCGCAGAGGATATACTTTCACAAAAGGCCTTGTTGCCGCCCCTGGTCTTCGTATCGAGGGCGGTGTTCGACGTGAACGCGGATTATGTCGTCAACGACGACCGTCAGGCCGCGAACCTGGCGGCAAAGCGGCTTCTCGGTTGCGGGCACCGCCGGATTGCCCTGGTCGGCGGCGATCCGAGCGTCAGCTGTTTCGCCGCAAGGCTGGAGGGCTACAAGGAAGCGCTTGGCGAAGCCGCCATCGCTTTCGACGACGCGCTGGTCCGGGCGTGTGCGCCCACGCGGCCGGCCGGTTTTGCCGCCGCACGCTGGGTCGCTGAACTGGCCCCGAGGCCGACCGCTGCAATCTGCTACAACGACTCACTGGCGCTCGGCTTCATATCCGGCCTCCGGCACGAAGGTTTGCATCCGGGTACCGATTTCGCGCTTATCGGCCATGAAGACATTGAAGAAGCCGGCTTCGTCTCGCCTTCGCTCAGCTCGACCGCGGTATTGCGCGATGAGATGGGCCGGACGGCAGCCGCGGTTCTTTTGGAGCGGGTGGCCAATCCCGATGCGCCGCTGCAACGGCATGTCCTCCCGTCCGAACTTGTCGTCCGGGAAACCTGCTCGGTTTCCAATGACACCGCTCTTCAGGCCGGTCCGGTCCGCGAGCGTAACTGACGGCCGGCGCGGGGCTGGCCGGCATCGAAAAATTCTCAAATCCTGCGCAGTGTCCGGATAATTTGTTCGATCGGGACGTATCCGGTTTGGCCGCATCCTGGCGGCTTTCCAGTGCCATCGTTCTATCCCGAAGAATCCGAAGAAAACTGCTCGGCGTATGACTCCAATTTTTCCCGGTCGTAACTGCAGGACTTTTTCGTTTTGCAAACACGAAGAAACAAACAGATTTGCGAAGTCTGTTTGAACTTGTCGCTCGTATAAATCGTATTACGATCTTCCTCGTCGGATTTCCGTCCGCAATAAATTGCGTTTCCGTTGTTCGTTGTTGAATTTGTCCGACGCGCTCCGTCCGGTGCGCCGGCGATTGCCGGACAATTCCGGAAAACAGCGCTCTCCGGACCGAGGTATCGTCGAAAAGCGCGGTCGAACAAAGGGATTGCCGTGAGTTTGAACCCTTTGGCCGGTTAGCATCGCCTTCGGCGGACGCCCGATGCGCAGGTCATATAACCGATTTAATTCGCCGGATTTCAGGAAATGACCGCCACAGCTGGCGCGACCGTTCCCGATCGCAACACGGTCTTGGCAGCGTTGGACTCCTGAATCGCCGGCGCCATATCGGGGCGCTCAACAGTGCCGCCGTCTCCGGCGGCCGAATTGCATTCGTCAATCGGCGGCAAGCCCCCGGCAAGCGGGCGCGTCCGATCTTGCGGCGCGGCAGGTGCGGCACGCCCGCCGGCGAAAACGGGCAGCGAGGCTCACCGGACCGAGGGGGTTGCCGCGCTGTTGCCGTTTGCGCCATGTATCCCTTTTCGCTGGCCATAGGCCGGGGCGGCCGGCCGGAATCGGGAGGACAGGCTATGGGTTTGATGATTGACGGCGAATGGCACAGGGAAGACCGGCTCGCCGGCTCGGACGACGGGCACTACCGGCGCGCGGTCACCGCGTTCCGCGACTTCGTCACCGCCGAAGGACCGTCGCCGTTCAGGGCCGAGCCCGGCCGCTATCACCTTTATGTGGCGCACGCCTGCCCCTGGGCGCACCGGACGATGATCCTGCGCAGGCTGCGCAAGCTGGAATCGGCGATCTCGGTCTCGGTGGTCGATCCGCATTTGAGCGACGAGGGCTGGCATTTCAGCGACGGACCGGGCTGCATCCCCGACAGCGTCAACGGCGCGCGCTATCTGCGCGACATCTACAAGAAGGCGAAGGACGACTATACCGGCCGGGTTTCCGTCCCCGTTCTGTGGGACAGGAAGGAAGCGACCATCGTCAACAACGAATCGCCCGAAATTCTCCGCATGCTCAACACGGCGTTCAACGAATGGGGCGACAGCGAGCCGGACTTCTATCCGCCGCACCTGCGGCGCGAGATCGACGCCGTGAACGAGCCGATCTACGAGAATGTCAACAACGGCGTCTACAGGACCGGATTCGCCACGACGCAACAGGCCTACGAGGAGGCATTCGAGGCCCTGTTTGCGACCCTGGACGAACTGGAAGCGCGCCTCGACAGGCAGCGCTACCTGGTCGGCAACCGCCTCACCGAGGCGGACTGGCGGCTCTTCCCGACCCTGGTGCGCTTCGACGCCGTCTATGTCGGCCATTTCAAGTGCAACAAGCGCCGGATCGCGGACTATCCCAACCTGGGCAACTACCTGCGCGATCTCTATCAGCAGCCCGGCATCGCCGAAACGGTGAACATGGACCACATCAAGCGGCACTATTACGGCAGCCAGCTGCGCATCAACCCGACCGGCATCGTGCCCAGGGGGCCGGCCCTCGACCTGATGGGCCCTCACGACCGCGGCCGTTTCGGCTGACCGGCGGGCACGCGCCCGGCGCTACCGCCCCCTGAAGTTTTCCGGCCGAAGCCTCGAGGTCGCCGCGCCTCGGCGGCGTGGACGCGCGGCGGGCCGCTACCACTTCGCCTTGAGCGACAGGTAGAAGGTGCGGCCGCGGACCGCGTCGTAGCGGTCCTCCCTGTTTTGCGGGTTCGACGTGTCGGTGGGCGGCCCTGCGTCGCCCAGGTTGAACACGCCGCCGCGCAGCGTCAGGTCTTTCACGCCGAAAACATTGCGCCAGTCCAGCCCGACATCGTGGGCGATCCACGTCTTGAAGCGGCCGCTGTTGTCGATATTCGAGTATTCGGAGATCGCGCGAGTGTGCCAATCGACGATCCAGCCGCGCCCGCGCAAGCCCGGGCCCGCGCTGAGGGTGGCGTGGATGCGGTTGCGCGGAAAGTCGCCGGGCTGCTCGATGCCGTCGACCCTGGCCTCGTCATCGAGCACATGAAGCCAGCGCAGGTCGAAGCCGGTATCGAGTTCGCCGAATTTCCATCTGGCGCCGGCCCGGACGTTCACGCCGGAAGTTTCGGATTCGCCGCTGTTGACCAACGGATTGACGACCCTCCTGAGCAGATTGCCCTCGCGGATCACCGCGGCGCCTGACGGCAGCGATCCGCCCGTGGCGTCGATATCGACGATCTTCTGGGATGACAGCCGGCCCGGCGTTTCAGAATTCTCGATCCGGAACCAGTCGGCGGAGACGGATAATCTGCCCAGGGTCGCCTTCGCGCCGATCGTGTAGACCTGCGTTTTGTGGGGTTCTAGTTCCGGATTGCTGACGTAAGTTGCTTCGATCTGGGGGCGCGGACAATCCGCCAGCGGGCCGGTATGCGTCTTGGTATCGCAGACTCTCGGAAAGCCCCCCGAAGGCGGGCTGTGCAGGCTTTGGAGCGTTGCCGGGCTCCGGCCGGTTTCCCAGGACCCGCGCAGCGATAGGACTTTGTGCAGGCGCCAGACGGTGGCGGCCTGGTACGACCAGGTCGGGCCGACATCGTCGTGGCGGTCGTGGCGCACGGCGAGCGCGACCGTCCAGTCCTGGTGCAGCGGCAGCCGCAACTCGCCGAACGCCGACCAGCGCAACCGCTCGCCGGAATAGGACGCGCCGCCTTGGCCGATCACGTCGCTCACATCATGGGTCCCGCTGTTGCTGCGGAAAATTTGGTTCGTGCGCTCCTCCCGATGGTCGACTTCCAAGCCGGCAGCCCAGCGCAAGGGACCGCCGGGGAGCGGGCCCCCAGGACCGTCCAGAACGAGCCGCGCCCCCCGGAGCGACGTATCCGTGCTGTACTTCTGCCGGACGGCGCTATTGCGGACGGCCTCCCGGTGCGCTGCGGCGGCGACCGGGTCGGACGGGGGATTGAGCGGGTCTTCGAGATTGTAACTTCCGTCGATGATGGCCTGCCGAATCAGGCGCTCGCTCACGAAGGTGCCGCTACGTTGCAGGGAAGAAACGCGATGGCTGCGCACATGCATGTCGTAGCCGATTCCCGCTCCGAGGCGTCCGCGCACGCCCGTCGCCAAGTCGTATTCGAGCAGATCGGTATGCCATTCCCGGTTGCCGTGGGCGGTGAAGCGGTGATTGAGGGTCACCTTCGTAACCTCATTCACGATAAAGTCGCCGGGAAGATCGAGGTCGCTTGAGAGCAGCCGGGTCCTGAAATCCAGCAGTGCCTGATTCGGATTATTGGAAAAATCGAAGGTGAACGGGCCGGTGAGCGGCGCGTAGCGGAACTTCGTTTTGCCCTGGGAGAACCGGGCCGCGGCATAGAAAGTCGCGCCCTTTCTGAGCGGGTGGTCGAAATTGGCGAACAAGCTGTAGCGTTCGAGGCGCGGGTGATCGTCGATCCAGGCGATATCGGCCCAGGCAAAGCCGCAGCCGGTACCCGTTATGCTGTTGGGGTTGGACAGGAACCCGGTATAGCTGCTGCCCGAACACTCGCCCAACGGACGCGCCACCGTCACATCGTCCGCAGTGGTGTTTGTCCCGTTGCCGTCGGTGACGAATATCGTATTGCCGCCCACGCTGACGCCGGAGACGCCAGCGAACGACCCTCCATCGGTCCAGGAAGCGGCGGTGTAGGGCCGGTCTTTGTTGCGGATCTCGGCTTGCCGGAAACCGTCGACGCCGATCGTCAATCGGCCGCGGCCGATCTTGCCGCCCCACATGGCGCCGACATTCTCGATTTCGCTGCCCGGCCGGGCCGGGCGTTCGGTGGCGGCCCAGGCCGTTGCGCCCTCGAAGCCGTGGCGCAGTACGATGTTGATCGCGCCGCCCGGGTTGTCGGGATAGAGCGCTCCGGCGCTGTCGCTCAGGATTTCGATGCGTTCAACGGCCTGAAGCGGCAGCGCGCTCAGACCTGAAGTGGGGCGACCGTCAACCATGAACGCAGCGCCGCCCAACAGGGACCGATATATGCCGAAATTGTTGTAATCGTTTAGGTTCGACACCAGATCCGCGATAGTCGACGCGCCGGACCGTTCGATCTCTTGCCGGGTTATGACATGGACCGGCCGCACGCCGCCGACCGAACCCGGAATGTGGCTGGCCACGGATGTCCGCTCGTCCGCCGCCTTGGGCTCGGCCGAAGCGGCGGCCGCGGGCGCGGCGGCGACCAGCACCGCCGCCAGGCACCACCGGGCAGCCGGGCGGCGGGAAATTTGCCGGCGCTGTGAAATCCGGGCACGATCCTCAAGTTTCGATACACGGCGCATATCGAATTTCCCCAAAACGGATGAGAATGGCATGCATCGTGGACATCCGGCAGGATCGAAACAACCCTGTAAATCGTTATATGCATGCAAGGAATTTGTTATAGGCGGCGTAGCGCATCCGGCTCGCAACGACAGGGGGAGCCCCTTGCCCCAGGCCTTCGACAGCATCCGCATTCTCGATTTCACCCAGGTCGTCGCCGGGCCCTACGCGGCGCAGTTGCTGGGCAACCAGGGAGCGGAAGTCATCAAGGTCGAACCGGCGCAGGGCGACCAGCTGCGCAAGATCTTCAAGACGGGCTCCCAGCCGCCGGACGCCGATTCGGCGGCCTACGAGCTGGTCAACCGGGGCAAGCGCTCGATAGCGATCGACCTGAAGAACCCGGCCGGCCGCGATGCGATCCTGAGGATCGCCGCCGCCTGCGACATACTGCTGGAGAATTTCCGGCCCGGCGTCATGGCGCGCCTCGGCCTGGACTACGATGCTGTGCGCAAGGTGCGCCCGGATATCGTCTACTGTTCGATTTCCGGCTACGGCCAGACCGGGCCGCTGGCCGGCGAACCGGCCTATGACGGCACGATCCAGGCGATCTCCGGCATGATGTCGAACAACGGCCATCCGGAGACCGGGCCGACCCGCGCCGGCTTCCTGCCGGTCGACGTGCCGAGCGCCTTCCTCGCCGCCTATGCCGTTGCCGCCGGCCTGTTCCGCCGGGCGCAGACCGGCCGCGGCCAGTATATCGACCTCGCCATGATCGACGCCGCCATCCTGATGCAGCTCTCGGTCTTCTCAAGGGTCTTCACCGACGGCAGCGGCGGCGGCCTGATCGGCAACCGCTCGACCGCCGCGGTCCTGACGGCAGACGCCTTCCCGTGCAGCGACGGCTACATCGCGGTGAGTGCGGTGACGCGCGCCCAGGGCCGCATCATCCTCGAACTGGCTGGTCTCGATCCCGACCTGTGGGACGATTTCGATCCCGAGAACCCGGCCGCCCCGCGTTCGCAGGAGATTGCGGACCTGGTTTACGACGCCTTCCGCAAGCGTCCGATGAAGGACTGGGAGGCCCGGCTGCGCGAGGCCGGACAGTCGGCCTCCTGCGTGCTCGACGCCAAGGCCGTTGCGGCGCTGGACCAGATGGCCCACCGCGCCGTATTCCGGGACGATCCTGCCGACGACCCCGCGGCCCCGCGCACCATCGGCGGCGCCTTCGTGGCGAACGAGGACGGGCCGGACATAAGCGGCGCGGCGTCGGCCATCGGCGCGGACACCGATGCGGTGCTGGCCGAATTCGGATTTTCCGGCCTGGAGATCGAAGCGCTCCGCGAATCGGGCGCCATAGAGGTCGCTGGAGCGCCGGCTTCTTCCTGACCGGGAACGGGACGGTCAACCGGCGGACGCGAACTCCTTCCCGATCCAGTCGACAAAAGTGCGCGCCGCCGGCGTTTCCTCGTGTTTCGGTGCGGCGAGCAGGAAATAGCCCTCCGGCAATTCCACGCTGTGCGCGTACGGCCGCTCGAGCCGCCCGTCCGCCAGCAGGTCCTGCGCCAGCGAATCGTGCGTGATGGCGAGGCCGCCGCCGGTCAGGGCCGCGGTCATCGCGACGACATAGGTCGAGGCGAGGGTGACGCTCCGGTCCCGCGGGAGGCTGAGACCCTGGCTGGAGAGCCAGGCCTCCCAGTTCGTCGTCACGCCGACGGTATCGAAGAGCGGCGCGGTTTCCCAGCGGCACATTTCCGGCCTCGCGCCGGGCGCGCAGACCGGGTAGGCGCGCTCGACCGCCAGCCGTTCCGCCGTTCCGGGCATCAGCGCGGCGCGGCCGAAGCGGATTTCCACCTCCGGAACGCCTTCCCCGTGCAACGGGTCCCAGATCGGCGTCGACAGGTTGAGCGACAGCCAGGGATGGGCCGCCAGCAGGCCGCCGAGCCGCGGCGCGAGCCAGAAGGTCGAGAAGGCGAGATTGCAGGTCACCATCAGGCGCCGGCCCCGGTCCCCGCCGGTCAGCGCACGGGTGCCGCTGCCCAGGATTTCGAAGGCGTCCTGTACGATCGGCAGGTAGTTCGATCCGGCCTCGGTCAACTGGAGCGCACGGGTCTTGCGGACGAACAGGCCGAGCCCGAGCGCAGCCTCCAGGCTCCGGACATGCTGGGATACCGCCGACTGGGTGAGATTCAGTTCCGCCGCCGCCTGGGTGAAGGAGAGATGCCGCGCCGCCGCCTCGAAGGCGCGCAGCCAGGTGAGGGGAGGGAGGCTCGCCATGCCGGTCGCCCCTTATGCAAAATCGAAACATTAGAATTATTAATGTTACGTCCCAATATCTGTTGTTTGTCAATCGGGGCGGGGCCGCGCAGTCTCCGCGGAGGCTCGTCTGGAGGCGGATTGCGATGAGTGTCCATTTGTTGTTTTCGGGCCGGCCGAAGCTTGACCACCGGAAGGCCCGGGCCGATCTGGCCGCCGCCTTCCGCTGGGCTGCGCGTCTCAATTTGCACGAAGCGGTCGCCAACCATTTCAGCCTGGCGGTTAACCCGGCGGGCACCCGCTTCCTGATGAACCCGAACCAAAGGCATTTCAGCCGGATCCGGGCGTCGGACCTGCTGGAGCTGGATGCGAACGATCCCGTTACGCTGTCCCGGCCGGGCGCCCCGGACCCGACGGCATGGGGACTGCACGGGTCGTTGCATCGCCGCTGCCCGCACGCCCGTTGCGTCATGCACGTTCACTCCGTCTTCGCGACGGTGCTGGCGAGCCTGGAAGACAGCAGGCTGCCGCCGATCGACCAGAATACGGCGACCTTCTACAACCGGATGATCGTCGATGAAGACTTTGCCGGCCTCGCCTTCGAGGCCGAGGGCGAACGCTGCGCCAGCATGCTTTCCGACCCGAACGTCCGGGTCATGGTGATGGGCAACCATGGCCTGCTCGTCATTGGTGACGGCGTGGCCGATGCCTTCAACCGGCTCTACCATTTCGAGCGTGCGGCGGCGACCTATATCCGCGCCCTGCAGACCGGCAGGTCGCTGCGGGTGATGCCCGCCGACATTGCGGAAAGGACCGCCTCCGAAATCGAAGGGTATCCGGGCCAGGCCGAACGGCATTTCGCCGAAATCAGGGCCATCCTCGACGCGGAAGGCTCCGACTATGCCGACTGAAGGCGCTTTGCCCGACGGCGCGCCGGCCGAGGCAGCCCCGACCAACGCGGCATCCAGCGGCGTGACGCTCGACCGCAAGGCCCTGAAGGCGCTCGCGCAGCGGTCCGACCGTCCCGGCCTGGTCTATCTCGCGCAATGGGGCTGCGGGTTGCTGGCAACCGGCTGCCTGGTCTGGCTGTCCGTCGGCACGGCCTGGCTGTGGCCGGCGATGTTCGTCCACGGCGTGCTGCTGACCGTTCCGGCCTACGCAATCAGCCACGAAACCGCGCACGGCACCGCCTTCCGCAGTCGCCGGCTGAACGAAGCGGTCCTCTGGATCACGTCGCTGCTCTACATGGAGGAGCCGCTGCACCGGCGCTACACCCACACCAATCACCACACCCACACCTGGCATGTCGGCAAGGACAGCCAGATGCCGTTCGACACGCCGATGACGTTCGGCGGCTGGCTGCTGGAGGCCTCGGGGCTGGCATTGCTGCGCTACCAGGCGACGGTCCTGCTGCGCCTGGCGGCCGGCCGCTACACCGGCGTCATGCGCATGGTGACGCCAGCGGGCGAGCTGCCGAAGATGACGCGCAACGCGCGCATCTTTCTCGCCGTTTATGCCGGCGCCGCCCTGCTCGTGGCGCTCGGAGGCTCTTGGCTGCTCTGGTTCCTGGTCCTGCCGCGCCTGCTGGGCATGCCGGTCATGATGCTGTTCACGCTGATCCAGCATGTCGAGATGCAGGAAAACTCGCCGTCCATCCTCGAGAGCACGCGCTCGTTCCGGACAAACCGGCTCGGCCGGTTCCTCTACGCGAACATGAACTGGCATGTGGAGCACCATCTTTATCCCCAGGTGCCTTTCTTCGCCCTGCCGGCCTTGAGCCGGGCAGTCGCCGCGCAGGTGCCGGCGCCCGATCCCGGATTTTTCCGCACGAATTGGGCGGTGTTCGTCGTCGTCGTCCGGCGCAGCCTCGGCCTGTCGACCGGCACGCCATCGATCCGCCAGGCGCCGCACATGATCACCGAAGGCGGCGCCTTCGAGCGCGTCGCGCACCGGACCATGTGATGGATACGCCTTTCGTCGAACCGGCCGGGAAGCCGGCAACGTTTTCCCAGGCCCCCTGCAGGCGGCACACGGTGCACCGATGAACGAGGCCGCGGACTATCGGAAGACCTTCGCAGCCCGGCCCCAGCCGCTCACGCTGGAACAGGCCGCGCGGATCACGCCGCCGGCCCGGGCCACGGACACCGAGGGGCTGTTCGACGTGCCGCGGATGCGCGCCTGGCGGCAGAACCGGCTGCGCGAACAGATCGCCGCCCACGGGCTGGACGCGGTCGTCCTCGTCGAGCCGCTGTCGATCCGCTACGCCGCCGGCGTGCGCAACTGCGCGCTGTTCCAGATGCACATCCAGGCCGGATACCTGTTCGTGCCCGCCGACGGCCCGGTCGTCTACTTCGACAGCGAGCCTGGGCGGCACACCGGCCGCCAGCTCGAAACGATCGACGAAGTCCGGGACGATCTCCTGCCTCTGTCCTACATGTTCGCCGGCTCGCGGCAGCGCGAAACGGCGCGCAAATGGGCGGCCCAGATGGGCGATCTCCTGAAAGAGCATTGCGGCGGCGGTGCGCGGGTCGCCGTCGACCGTATCGGCCGCCGCGCCGCGCAGGCGTTGATCGAAAACGGCTTTGCTCCCGCCGATGCCGCGCCGGTCCTCGCCCATGCCCGCAGGATCAAGTGCCCGGAAGAAATCCTTGCCATGAATCTGGCGCTGGCGGCGGCCGAGGACGGCATGACCCGCATGCGCGACGCCCTGCGCCCCGGCATCGCGGAGCAGGAGCTCTGGGCCCTGATGTGGCAGGCGACGATCGAGCATGGCGGCGAATGGCTCGACTATCGCCTGCTCGCCTCCGGGGAGCGGACCAACCCGTGGCAGCAGGAAGCGTCGGGCCGGACGATCCGGTCCGGCGACCTGGTCGTGTTCGACTGCGGGATGGTCGGGCCGCTCAGCTACGGCGCCGATGTCAGCCGCGCTTTCCACTGCGGTCCCGGGAGGCCGAGCGACGAGCAAAGAAAACTGTATACGCTCGCCTGGAACGAGGTGACGCACAACGCGCAGCTGCTGCGCGCCGGCACGTCGTTCCGCGATTTCATCGCCGCCCGCTACATCCAGGAGCCGGGCTACGGCGACCAGCCCTATCCCTGCCTGGCGCACGGCGTCGGCATGGGCGACGAGTGGCCGGTCATCCACCATTCGCCCGAGCATGACGATCATTATGACGGGGCGTTCGAGGCCGGCATGGTGATTTGCGTCGAGAGCTATGTCGGCAAGGTCGGCGGGGTGGAAGGGGTCAAACTGGAGGACCAGGTGCTCGTCACGGAGTCCGGGCCGATCGTTCTTTCCCGGTATCCGTACGAGGACTCGCTCCTCGGCTGCGAGGTCTGAGGAAGGAGGCCGCCCTTGGGCGAATGGATCGAGGTCTGCGCGGCGGACGATATCGAGGAAGAGGACCTGATCCGCTGGGACTACGAGAGCCGGAGCTTCGCGGTCTACAATACCGCGAAGGGCTTTTTCGCGACCGACGGCTATTGCACCCACGAGCGGCAGCATCTCGGGGACGGCCTCGTCATCGGCACGGTCATCGAATGCCCGCTGCATCAGGGCCGCTTCGACATCGCCACCGGCAAGGCGCTCACCCCGCCGGTCTGCGAGGACCTGGCGACCTATCCGGTCAAGGTCGAAGGCGGCATCGTCTTCGTGCGGTTGTAGGGCAGCGGGGAAAGCGCCGCCCCGCAACGGCCAGCCGCTGTTCGGGAAAATCCCGGATCAACGGCCCAGGACGCTGTAGTCGCCGTCCGCGATCAAACGAATGGAAACGTATAATCCAAGCAGCGCGCAGAGCACCCAGGGGCAATTCATTCCATAGATATAGATATACTTCTCCCGCCGGCTGATCCGCGATTGCCGATCGGCTACGAAGAAGCTGACCCAGTAGACCGACGTCATGTAGATCAATTGCCAGAACAGCATCGCCCCGATAATTCCCGCGACGAGTGCGGGCATCAGGTCGACCGAACAGGCGGCATACAGGATCAGCGTCGGGACCGGCGTCGCAAAGCCGTTTGCAATATCCACGTTGAAGCCGTAGGTGCGCCGGTCGGCGTAGGAGCCGTCAAATTGGGCATAGGTCGCCCAGACGTCCGCCCATTGCGTCGACGAAAACAACTTTGCCAGCGGTACCCTTGCGCCAAGGAATTCGGCGACCGGCGACCGGCCGGTCTCGCGCCGCCGGTCGCGCCAATACCGGGCGCGGCGCTCGATATAGTCCCGGCGGAGAAACAGGCAGATTTCCCAATAGCAGACCACCAGATTGACGGAAAAGAACAGGCTCAGGAGCGCATGGACGACGTCAAAGTCCCCCCGGATCCAGTAGCGCCCGCCGATCCCGGCGGATACCAGAATCGCGACGGCCAGCGCCGCAACCTGTCCGGCCGGAAGCGCGGCTCCGGTCCTTTGTGGGTCGCGATCGGGATGGGCTCGATCGGATCGGTGTTCCGGCATGTGTCCTGATCTTTGCGGGCGATCCGGCGTTCGGTCTTGCCGCATTATACCCTGCCGGGCAGCCGTCACCCGCTTCGCGGTTTGAGCGCCCGGGCCAGCATCCGCGCCGGTTCGTCGGTTTCGAAGGAGGCGGCGAAAGCGTCGATGCTGACCGCGACGGCTTCGCTCAGCGGCATTTCCTGCCAGCGGTCGAGCAGCGCCTTCTGGGTGCGCACGGCGGCCGGGCCGCAGGCGAGGATTGCGTCGAGCCAGGCGTCGACGGCGGCGTCCAGGTCGGGCGGTGCCGTTACCTTTTGCAGAAAGCCGATTTCGGCGGCCTCCGCGGCGCCGTATTCCCGGCCGGTCAGCAGCATCTCCCGCGCCGCGCCCCAGCCGACCAGGCCGGGCAGCAGCGCGGCCTCGATCACGCTCGGGATGCCGACCCGCACTTCCGGCATGGCGACGATCGCCGTGGTGTCGCCGGCGCGAAAATCGCAGGCTGCCGCCAGTTCGACGGCGGCGCCCAGGCAATGGCCGCGGATTGCGGCGATCACCGGCACGGGCAGGGTGCGCACCGCGTCGATGGCTTCGTGCAGCGACGTGATGAAGGCGCGGGCGCTGTCCGGCGTCAGGCCGGACATCGTGTTGACATCGGCGCCGGCTGCGAAGGTCCGGCCGCCGGCGCCCGTCAGCACGACGGCGCGCAATTCGCCGTCCGCCGCCAGTTTCGCGCAGGCGTCCTTCAGGCCGGCGATCACCCCCGGTCCGATAGCGTTGCGCTTTGCCGCGCGGTCGATGAACAGGCGCGCCACCCGGCCGCCCCCGGCGCGGCCGGGCCGTTCCTCGTAGTCGATCCTGGCGCCGCCGTCCGTCATTCCGCATCTGTCCCCGCCGTTTCGGCGACGGCGGTAACACGAAGCGGAACGGCGAAACAGGCTTTTCGCCCTGCGCCGATCCGGCCGCCCGGCGGCGGTTGGCAAGCCGCGAGGGCGGGCGCTATATCTCCCCGCGAACGGCGCAACGCCGGTATCACGATCAATCGCGAGGAAGCAGCAGCATGTCGGCCAACAATCTGAAATTCTACATCGGCGGCGCATGGGTCGATCCGGCGGAGCCCCGGACGCTGGATGTCATCGACCCGGCGACGGAGGAACCGTGCGGTCAGATCAGCCTCGGTTCGGCCGCCGATGTCGACAAGGCCGTGGCCGCCGCCCGCGCCGCCTTCGACAGCTACGCCGAGACCAGCCGCGAGGAACGGCTCGACCTGCTGAACCGGATCGTCGAGATCTACACGAGCCGGCTCGACGATCTGGGCGAAGCCATCTCCAGCGAGATGGGCGCGCCGCTCGGCTTTGCGAAGAAGGTCCAGGCGCGGTCCGGCCTGGCGCATATCAAGACCGCCGCCCGCGTCCTCCAGAATTACGCGTTCGAGGACATGCAGGGCAGCACGCTGATGCGGCGCGAGCCGGTCGGCGTCGTCGGCATGATCACGCCGTGGAACTGGCCGCAGAACCAGATCACCTGCAAGGTCGCGCCGGCGCTCGCCGCGGGCTGCACCATGGTGCTGAAGCCGAGCGAAATCGCGCCGCTCGACGCCATCATCTTCGCCGAAATCCTCGACGAGGCCGGCGTGCCGGCCGGCGTGTTCAACCTGGTCAACGGCGACGGGCCGACGGTCGGCGAGGCCATGTCCGCCCATCCGGATATCGACATGATGTCCTTCACCGGCTCGACCCGCGGCGGCGTCGCCGTGGCGAAGGGCGCGGCCGACACGGTCAAGCGCGTGACCCAGGAGCTTGGCGGCAAGTCGGCCAACATCCTGCTCGACGATGCCGATATCGCCAGGACGGTGAAGGGCGGCGTGTTCGTCTGCGCCGGCAATACCGGCCAGTCCTGCAACGCGCCGACCCGGATGCTCGTGCCGATGGACCGGATGGCCGAGGCCATCGAGGCCGCGCAGTCGGCGGCGGGCAAGATCGCGGTCGGCGATCCGCGCGATGAGGCGACCACGATGGGGCCGCTCGCCAGCGCGATGCAGTTCGACAAGGTCCAGGGCCTGATCGAGAAGGGGATCGAGGAAGGCGCCGAACTGGTCGCCGGCGGCCCGGGCCGGCCCGACGGGCTGGACAAGGGCTATTATGTCCGGCCGACCGTGTTCGCCAACGTCTCCAACGACATGACGATCGCGCGGGAGGAGATTTTCGGGCCGGTCCTGTCGATCATCGGCTACTCGGATGAGGACGAGGCGGTCGCCATCGCCAACGACACGCCCTACGGCCTGTCCGGCTACGTCTCGTCGGCCGACCCGCAGCGGGCGGCCCGGGTGGCACGCCGGATGCGCACCGGCAGCGTCCATATCAACGGCGCGATGCCCGATCTCTCGGCGGCTTTCGGCGGCTACAAGCAGTCCGGCAACGGCCGCGAATGGGGCGAGCACGGCTTCGAGGAATTCCTCGAGGTCAAAGCCATCTTCGGCGCCGAAGCCGCCTGACCGGCGGCCGCCGCACCATACGGCGCGCAAGCGCGCAAACCTCCCCTTCCCAAAGGGATTCCTCTGCGAAACGGTTTCGAGCCATAAAGGATATCCTTCCCCCTCTTCAGAGGATTTCTCTGCGAAAGGGGATTCTCAACCTGTCC